>PHAT01000008.1 GCA_002840435.1 Deltaproteobacteria bacterium HGW-Deltaproteobacteria-6 | reverse complement strand
CCGGTTAGGGCGACTTTCCCGTATTTTTCAAGCCGATAGACTCCTGTTTGGGGAAATATCTCACGGACGCATTTGCCGATCACATCATCCGCCTGGAGGTTCGTCATTTTTTCGAACGCCGGATTAATATTCAGAAAGCGGTAATCAACCGGAGTGCCGTTGTCGTCGCAGATGATTTCATGGAGCGCAAAGCCTTCACTGATCTGCGTAAACAGGGAGCGATACTTATATTCATTTTCCCGCAATTGATTTTCGGCGTGTTTGCGTTCGGTAACGTCAAAATTGACGCCGGTCATGCGCAGGGGCCTGCCCGAGGCATCCCGGGTCACCATGCCGTATGTCCGGATATATTTCAGTGTGCCGTCGGGATGGATCACCCGGTACTCTGTCTGGTAATCTTTTTCACCGTTTAACGCTTTATCAATTTCCAGTAACGTCGGAATGACATCATCCGGATGAAGTCTGCGGACCCAGGCATCCTGCGTATCGGGAAAATCTTCCTTATTTACGCCATAAAGTTCATACATCCGGTCATTCCACACGGTGCGATGGTTCAGGAGGTCTCTGTCCCAAACGCCGAGATTGGCGGCGTGCGTGGCCAGATCAAAGCGCTCGACCAATTGCCTGATGGCTTCTTCCGACGCCATGCGGTCAGCGATGTCCATTAAAAAATTAAGGGTTGCCGGTCTTCCCTTCCAGGTGATTAAAGTCGTCTTAAGCTCCACCCAGATGACCTGACCTTTCTGATTGAGCATGCGGAACGAATAAATAGAGGGAAAGCTCTCTCCCTGCAGCCTCCTGAAATGGTTATTGATCACATGATCACGATCATCGGGATGAATAAATTTGCCGATAGGCAATTCTTCCGTTGTCCCGGAATATTCGGTCATCTCCATGGCCATGCGGTTCAGGAAAACCAGTTTCGCATCCTGAATGATCATGATCGCTTCCCGGGCATTTTCCACAACCAGACGATATTTATCCTCGCTTTCCTTGAGAGCTGCTTCCACCCGTTTGCGTTCGGTAATATCCCGGGCCGTTCCCCGGAAACCGACCGGTTTGCCCAGGGCATCTCTGATCAGAGACGCCGATACTTCGTTATAAGCTTTTGTCCCGTCTTTTCTGATAATTTCCAGGGCATAGTCCGCAAGCGCGATGCCTGTTTGATAGATTTTTTTGAATGCTTCATGAACCGCCGCGGCGTTTTTTTCGTCCGTGAATTGCCGGCAGTGCATCCCCGTTAATTCTTCACGCGAATAACCCAGGTTGCGGCATTCCGCGTCATTAAAAAAAATAAAATTGCCGGCCAGATCCGTTTCAAAATACCCTTCCTCCATTTGCTCAATGATGGACCGGTATCTTTCCTCCGATTGCCGGATCCGCTCATTCGCGTGCTTTTGCTCCGTAATGTTGCGGGCAATAAACAAGATGCCTGAGGGCTTTCCGTCTTCCTTTAAAAGCTGGGACTGCACATCCATAATCAGCGTTTTGCCGGTCAAATCCAGAAATTCCCACTCGAAGGAAGAAAGATCATCCCATCCTTCCCGCCGTCTTTTCATCCTTTCCTGCTGTTCGGCGTGTTTTGAAGGCAGGATAAAGTCGCTGATGTTCCGTCCGATGAGTTCAATGCCTGCCGCAATATCCCGTGCGGCCCTGTTGGCAAATCTGATGGTATTATCCAGGTCTAAAATCAGGATATAATCGTGGGTCGTTTCCGTGATCATGCGGTAGTTTTCCCAGCTCTTTTGCCATTCAGCTTCCACCTTTTTGAGAGAAGTTCTCATTTGAGTTTCATTAAGTTCCCTCTCAACAGCCGGGATCAGCAACGACAGGTTTTCCTTCCGGATGTAGTCACGGGCGCCCATTCGCATGCATTCCAGAGCCTTCTCTTCGCCGATTGCTCCGGAAACGATAATCAGGGGAATATCGAGTTCGGTGTTCTTCAAAAGGGCAACGGCCTGAAGCCCGCTGAATTCGGGCAGCCGGTAGTCGGATAAAACGAGATCCCATGGCTTCTCCCGGAGGGCGTCTTGCATGGCGGCAGCCGTTTGGACCCGCAGACAGTCGGGATCGTAACCGCCTTTTTTCAATGCGCGCACGATCAGCAGAGCATCATCTTCCGCATCTTCAACAATCAGGACCCGCAGAGGCGTTGACATCTTTTGCTCCTTCGGAGAAGAGGATTACAGCGATTCAGAAAAACGATTACAGCGATTAAGGAATCGTCGTAATCTGGTTATTTAATCGCTGTAATCTTGTTTACGTAATCAATCCAAATGATCTCAAGTAGTCCAGCAGCTTTGATTTGTTCACCGGCTTGACCAGATAAGCGTCGCACAGCGATTTAAAAGCGCCGACGACATTTCTGGGATCGCCCAGGGCTGTCGTCATAATGATTTTAACGCCCGTACTGGAATTGACGCCATTTTCCTCCTCCATGGCACGGATGGTCTTCAGCACCTCCATTCCGTCCATTTCCGGCATCATGATGTCCAGGCAAATCAAATGATAAGGGCTGCCTTCCGTCAGGGCGCGGCCGAAGGCATCCATCGCTTCCTTCCCGTTGACGGCAATGTGGCATTCGCCGTATGCGGAAAGAATTTTCTGAAGCAGCAACCGGCTGGTAAAATCATCCTCAGCAATCAGTATTTTCATGACACGGTCTCCTTCCCTTTCCAGTTTGATTTTAGTCCCGCAGTTGCGGGACGAGCGTTCATTCGCCCAAAGCGGGCTGCGATATAAGCACGTTCATTTCATATCCCGGCCGCCTGCTGCGCGGTGGTTGATCCACTGTGATTTATCCAGAGCGGTTTTATACAGGTCAAACTGCTCGCCAAGCCGCGGAAACAATAAGGCGGCTTCTTTCAAATTTTTTTTCCCGGCCGCCTCTTCAATTTTTGCGGCCGCTCTCTCCAGAGACGCCGCTCCGGTGTTGGCTGCCGCTCCCTTGATGGTGTGAGCCTGCCGTCTTGTTCCGGCAATATCGCCTTGTTCCAGATAAATTTTCAGGATATTGATCTGACCGGGCATGTCCTTGAGAAATCCGTCAATGACGGCGCCCGCCAGTTCAGCGTCCTCCATGAGCCGTTCCCGCATTCCCTCTTCGTTAAAAATAATCCCGGATTGTTCCGGCAATCTAATCTTCAGCGGATGTCCTGATTTGTCCGGTGTTGCTCCTCGGGCATTGGTATTCGTCAGCCACCGGGAGAGGATTTCCGCCAACGTTTTCAGCTGCACGGGTTTGGCCAGATAATCGTTCATGCCAGCGTCCAGATACTTGCTCCGGTCATCCGTCAGCGCATGGGCTGTGACGGCGATGATGGGGATATCGGGCTGCAGCACGCCTGTATCCCGCCTTCGGATGAGGCGAGTGGCTTCGTAGCCGTCCATTTCGGGCATCTGGCAGTCCATCAGCACCAGATCATAGAAAGCATGTTTCAGGGCATTAATGGCCTTGCTGCCGCTGTCGACAACATCAGCATGATAACCGAGTTTTGTCAGCAATGCCAGGACAACGGTCTGACTGGTCGGGTTGTCCTCCGCCACCAGAATATTCATGACGGTTTTGCGCGATTCGGCGATGGTGTGCCGGGTAATGATGCGCTCCGGAGAAACATCGCCGATGCTTCTTTCCGGGCTCATGGCCAGGGCAATGGCGTCATGAAGATGCGATCGCCGGATGGGTTTGGTGAAATATCCATCAAATTTAAGATGCGCCAGACGTGATGCTTCACCCCTTTTGCCGACCGAGGTCATCATAATAATCCGGGTTTGGCTTAACGCCCGGGTTTCTTTGATCTGACGGCCCAGTTCTTCTCCGTCCATGCCGGGCATCATCATGTCCAGAAGAATGATCTGAAAAGGGTCTTTCTCCCGCAGAGCTTTGCTTATGGCGGCCAGGGCCGAGTGGCCATCCCGGGCTTCAACGGCGCGGCATTTCCAATCGGCCAGCAACGTCATCGCCAGCAGCCTGCTTACGGCATTATCGTCCACCACCAGAACTTTCACGCCGCTGATATCCGCAAAGATATCCGTCTGCACCTCCGGGGCTTCCTGTTGTTTTTCGAAGACGGCGGTAAACCAGAAGCTGGACCCTTTTCCCTCTTCACTTTTGCAGCCGGCTCTGCCGCCCATCAATTCGGCCAGCTGCCTCGTGATGGCCAGGCCAAGCCCCGATCCGCCGTACTTACGCGTTGTGGAACTGTCCGCCTGGACAAAAGGAGAAAAAAGGGCTTCGATCCGGTTTGGCGGTATGCCGATGCCGGTGTCGGAGACCGTAAAGCGCAGGGTAACGGACCGGTCGTCTTCAAGGACGCGGGACACCCTGATAATCACCTGTCCCTTTGGCGTGAATTTCACGGCATTACCGGTCAGGTTAATCATGGCCTGACGCAGGCGTCCGGGATCGCCTGTCAGCAGAGTCGGCACATCCGGCTCCATAAACGCCGCGATTTCCAGACCCTTGTCCTGAGCGGTGATGGCGGCCATTTCGGCAATGTCCTCGATGGTTATCCGCAGGTTGAAATCCAGCTTTTCCAGATCGAGTTTGTTCGCCTCGATTTTGGACAGGTCAAGAATATCATTAAGCAGCGTGAGCAGAGAGGCGCTGCTCTTGCGGATGATTTCGGCAAACTGACGCTGTTCGTCGGTCAACCGGGTATCCAGAAGCAGGTCACTCATGCCGATCACACCGTTCATGGGTGTGCGGATTTCGTGGCTCATGTTGGCGAGGAATTCACTTTTGGCGGCGTTGGCGGATTCCGCGGCCGCTTTGGCTTTTTTCATTTCTTCCTCCGCCAGCTTGCGTTTTGTGATGTCGCGCGAAATACCCCGGAACCCGGTCGGTTCGCCCCTTGAATTCCGGATCAGGGACGCCGATATCTCATGATAAAATTTAGTGCCGTCTTTTCTGATTGCTTCAAAGTCAAAGCCCTTAGCGGGATCCCCCGTTTGGTAGACTTTATTGAATACCCTGTAAACCGCTCTGGCGTTTCTTTCGTCGGTGAATTGTGTGCTGTTCATCCCCAGCAATTCCGAAGGGCTGTAGCCGAGATTTCTGCAGGCCGCGTCGTTAACGAAAGTAATGGTGCCGGCCAGATCCGTCTCAAAGTATCCGTCATGGATGGATTCGATAATGGTTCGATATTTTTCCTCCGACTGCCGTATCTCGTCTTCCGCTTTTTTCCGCCGCGTGATATCGTCCAGAGCCACCAGCACATGTCGTTTTCCATTCAGATTGATCGGCTCGGCGCCCGCCCGCACCCAGATTTCATGGATCTTTCCCTGGCGGGATAAATTCATGGCGAACTCGACGCCGCGCAGGGGAGAACCCGTGCCGATAACCGACGCCACACCGCTTTGCAGCGGACAAAGCGGACAGGAGGGTGAGTAGCCGCAGCCGCGCGGATCCTGTTTGCTGTGAAGGCAGCCCATCGCGCGGCCGGGGCGGTGCTGCAGCATTTCCAGGGGCCGTCCGTCGACCAGCGACGCTATGGCCGTGTTGATCCGGACAATGTTCAGATCGGCATCGAGCACCAGCATGCCGATGGGTGAAGAATCGAAAATGGCATCCAGATTTTCTTTTTCTTTCTTCAGCGCCTCCTGGGCCTGCTTGAGTTCGGTCATATCGCGGGCGACAAATAACACGCCGGCCGGCGATCCGTTTTCCGTGAGCAGCTGCGACTGTACATCCATGATCAGCAGCTTGCCTGTTGCGTCCACGATTTGCCATTCAAAAGATAAAACCCCGCTGAATCCATTCCGTCTTTTCCGCATCATCTCCTGCTGCAGAGGATGCAGTTCAGGCGGCGTGAAATCGGTGAGGTTAAGACCGATCGGATCAAGGCCTCCCAGCAGCGTTCTGACGGCTTTATTGATATATTTCATCTCGAATTCGAGATCCGTAATCGCAATGAGGTCCATGGTGGTTTCAGCGATGAGCCGGTATTTTTCCCAGTTTCTGCGCCATTCCTGTTCCACCTGTCTGCTCAAAATCCTCATTTCGGCATCAGCCAGTTCTCTGGCTATGACCGAGGGCAGCCCCGACAGATTTTCCTTGCGGAGATAATCGCGGGCGCCCATCCGCATGCATCGGGCAACCGTTTCTTCGGTCGCGGCGCCGGAAATGATGATCAGGGGAATGTCGAGATCGACTTCTCTCAACAGGGCAAGAGCAGCCAGCACTTCCGCGACGGGCCGGTCGTTCATTAGAATGATGTTCCACGGTTTATTCCAGAGGACGTCGCGCATGCCCGCAGGTGTTGCCACCCGCAGACAGTCGGGTTCATAGCCGCCTTCCATGAGTATATTCAATAGCGGCAAACTATCCTTTGCCGTATCTTCGATCATCAGAATTCGCAGGGGTATTCCCATTTCATCCTCGTGAAATATTAATCAACCTTCGTCTTTGAGTAGTTCTTTTACCGCTGCCAGAACTTCTTTGGCCTTGAACGGTTTGGTAAACGCTCTCTGAGCGCCCAGACTTCTGGCCAGCTCGAGATACTGATCCGGATGGATCCGTCCGCCGCCGGACATGGCAATGATTTTTGTAGCCGGATATTTTTTACGAAATTCCATGATGACTTCAATCCCTTCTTTTTCGGGCATCACCAGGTCTGTCATGATGAGATCGAAAGGCCGGGCCTGCTGAATCCGGATCGCCTCCATCCCGTCTTCGGCGACGGCCACGTCATACCCGGCGGCGCAAAAAAGTCTTTTGAGCATGGCTCTGAGTGTGTCGTCGTCGTCAATCACCAGAATACGCTTCATGGCATTCACTTTTCCCTGCATTGCCGGAGCACCTTGTCGGCAATGGCTTCCAGAGGGGATATCTTATCCACCGCTCCTAGCTTGACGGCTTCCAGAGGCATGCCATAGACAACGCAGGTGGCCTCGTCCTGGGCGATGGTACAGGCGCCCGCTTCTTTCATTTCCAGCATGCCTTTGGCGCCGTCATCGCCCATGCCGGTCATGATGACGCCAACGGCGTTGGGCCCGGCGTAGCGGGCGGCGGAGCGGAACAGGACATCCACGGATGGCCTATGCCTGGATACCAGAGGCCCCGCTTTGACCTCCACATAGTAGCGCGCGCCGCTGCGCTTGAGCAGTATATGATAGTTGCCGGGAGCGATCAGCGCCCGTCCCGTCATAACCGTGTCATCGTCGGCCGCTTCCTTCACGGAGACGCGGCACAACGAGTCGAGGCGGGCGGCAAACGATTTGGTGAAGTTCTCCGGCATATGCTGGACGATGACGATGCCGGGCGAATCCGGCGGCAGTTTTTCCAGGAAAACGCGGATGGCCTCCGTGCCGCCGGTGGACGCGCCGACCACAATTACTTTTTCCGTTGTTTCCACCATCGCGTTTGTCTTCGGTTTGGGCATCATTGCGTCCGCCGTCAGCTTCGGTTCGACGAGCGGACGCGCGGAGGAGCGCCGCAGCCTGGCCTGGGCCGCCGCCCTGACGGCGTCGCAGATGCGGATTTTCGACTCTTCCAGAAATTGTCGCGTGCCGAGCCTCGGTTTCCGGATGATATCCACCGCGCCGTATTCGAGCGCCCTGAGGGTTGTCGCGGAATTTTCTTCCGCCAGTGATGAGCAGATGACGACCGGAAGCGGATGCTGGCTCATGATTTTCTGCAAAAAAGTGATACCGTCCATCCGCGGCATTTCCACGTCCAGCGTGATGACATCGGGAATTTGTTCCTGCATCCTTTGTGCGGCGATGATCGGATCCGCGGCCGTCGCGATAACTTCAATGTCCGGATCGGAATTGAGTATTTCCGTAATGGTTTGCCGGACCACGGCGGAGTCGTCGACGACCAGTACGCGGATTTTCTTATTTTTTACCATGGAACTTGTCCTCCGGTCGTTTTAGATCCGCCGGCTGATTCTCCGGGGCATTCCTGACCGCTTTGTGCAGCGCGATATTTCCTGTTTTTGTGTTAAAGCTGATTTTCCGGCCCGCTGCTCCGCCGATGTCGTAAGCGTACAATGTCAGGCCGTGATCGGCAATAACTTTTTGCGCCACGTTGGAATTTTGCAGGCCGACCGGTTCCATGCCGCCCTGCTGCTTTGGCGCGGCAATCATCTTCGCGCCGCCGTAAAGTTGCACCTGTGTTTCATCCGCGGTGATGCCGAAGCGGGAAAAAGCTTCGATCATCATGGAAACTGCGCAGTCCACATATTTGAATGCATCGGAGCACCGCGCGCACTCGCCGTGCAAAAGGTCACGGACATTATTTTTGTAGGTGCGTCTTTTGCAGTGCGGCAGAAGCGCATGACTGATCGCCGCGACCTCCAGACGCCGGTTGTAGAGGGTCACCGCCACACACGAGCCGAGAATGGTGGTCACGAGCGTCGGCATTTCCAGAATCGACATTTCACCGGGCTTCAGATAGAGATGGGCAGGGGGGATTTTATGCGTCGTCATGGCGTTTCCTGTAGATGGACGATGTTACGAGCTGCAGAGGCAGATTCATCCCGTTCAGCGTTTCAGAATGGCCCATAAACAGATAACCGCCCGGCGCCAGGTGCCGGCAGATCCGTTGCAGAATGGCCTCCTGGGTCTGGCGGTCAAAGTAAATGATGACGTTGCGGCAGAAGACGGCATCGAACGCGTCTGGCATTGCATAGCGGGTATCCATGAAATTGAGCCGTGCAAACTTAACGCAGGCGCGCAGTCCGGGAGCAATACGTACGTCGCGGCCGTTCCTGCTTTTCAGCAGATATTGTTTGCGTAGAGCCATGGGCACCGGTTCGATTTTATCGTGCGGATAAATTGCCGTGGCGGCCTGGCGCAGAACTTTTGTGGAAATATCCGTGGCCGTTATTGAAAAATGAAATGACGGATGTCTCCGGGCATGTTCGGCCAGAACCATGGCCAGCGTATAAGGCTCTTCGCCCGTGGAGCATCCGGCTGACCAAAATTGCATATGACGGGTCGTGGAATACATTTCGCCGCCGCGGGGAAGCACATGAGCGGTAAGAAAATCAAAATGTTTGGATTCGCGGAAGAAATCGGTCTTGTTGGTCGTGACGGCGTCGATCATGTGATAGAGTTCTTCTTCGGTTCCTGCGGGGCTGAAAACATAATCGGCATAATCGCCGAAAGAAGGAAGATGAAGCAGGCGCACACGCTTGTGCAGGCGTCCCTGAACCATGATTTTCTTGGACAACGGCATTTTGATGCCGCATTGCTTCTGAATAAACTCGCCGATGCGGAAGAATTCCGAGTCGGTCATTTCCCTGACCGCTATGTCCTGTCCTGTTTCCTGCAATATTCATTTCCTTGGCTCTCCCTCACCGCGGTTTGCTGATGCCCGAAGGACGACTCCCGCTGAAAGAAAAAGGAGAGGAGGGAACGACTTTCAGCGGGAGGCAGGGGAGCGGATTGTGTGGTTGACTTATGCGATCAGACGGCTTCACCTCTCATCGCGCTTACGATATTCATCTCTTCCAGGGAAAAGACTTTATCGATATCCAGAATGATGACAAAGCGATCATCGCGTTTTCCCATGCCCAGAATGAAGTCGGTGTTCAGCTTTGTGCCGATTCTGGGCGCAGGTTCGATCTGGCCGGGTTCCATCTCAAAGACCTCCTGAACGGAATCGACGAGAGCGCCCAGCACGGTTTGTTCGCTGTCAATGGTTATTTCCACCACGATGATGCAACTGTCTACCGTCCGCTCCTGCGCCGGCATGTTGAATTTCAGCCGCATATCGACAACCGGGACAACGGCGCCCCGCAGGTTGATGACGCCCTTCATAAACTCCGGTGTTTGCGGCACCTTGGTGATATTGGTGTAATCCAGTATTTCCCGGACCGATCCCACATCCAGAGCAAAGATCTCTTCATTCAGTTTAAAGGTCAAATACTGCCGAACTTCGGTTATTTTGGATGTTGTCATCTCTTCTTCTCCCTTCCGACCGCTTTTGCGGCGCTCCGATGAGCGATGGCTTTCATAAAAGACAGCAGCCGTTCACTTTGATTCCCTGTCCGTCAATACCTGTCAAATTCCGCATCCTGGCGATCCATGTTCTCAGCCATATTCAAACGAATGCCTGAGCTTTCCGACAGCCTGGTTGACTGGGGCAGGGCGTGCTTGCCCGGCGCCGCAAGCAGTCTGGAATGACCGGGATTGCCCTTTGATGCATGATGATCCGGCCGCAGTTTCAGGATTCCCGCCGGAGTTGATTTGTGAGAGACGCCGCCGTCTCCTTCCTCGATTTTAAAGAAGGAAACCGCTTCCTGCAGCTGCTGGGCCTGACTGGACAGCTCTTCAGCGGTCGAGGACAACTCTTCGGAGGCGGAAGCGTTTTGTTGAATGACCTGATCAAGCTGCTGGATGGCTTTATTGATCTGCTCGGCGCCGGTATCCTGTTCTTTACTGGACGCGCTGATTTCCTGAACGAGGTCGGCGGTCTTTTGAATATCCGGCACCATCCTGTCCAGCATCTGGCCTGCCTGTTCGGCGACCTGGACGCTGCTGGCCGACAGTTTGTTGATTTCTCCGGCGGCCGTCTGGCTGCGTTCCGCAAGCTTGCGGACTTCCGAAGCCACCACGGCAAATCCCTTGCCGTGCTCCCCGGCGCGCGCCGCTTCAATGGCGGCGTTCAGCGCCAGCAGATTGGTTTGGCGGGCGATCTCTTCAATGATGGAAATCTTGCCGGCGATTTCCTTCATTGCTCTGACGGTGTCGCCGACGGCTTTGCCGCCCTCCCTGGCGTCGTGCGCTGATTTGATGGCAATTTTTTCCGTCTGCTGGGCGTTGTCGGCATTCTGCTTGATATTGGAAATCATCTGTTCCATGGAAGAGGACACTTCTTCGGCGGACGCCGCCTGTTCGGTTGCCCCCTGCGACATTTGTTCAGAGGACGCACTCAACTGTTCTGAGCCGGATGCCACATTGTCGGCCGCCGATTTAACATCATGAAAAATGTTCCTGAGTCTGGTCACCATGTTGAGCATGCTGACCGCCAGCAGATCTTTTTCCGACTTCGGTTTGATCTCAACGGTCAGATCTCCCTCCGCGACCCGGGCGGCGGATTTTACCGATTGCCTGATATTTTCAATCATCAGACGAAAGGCCTGCGCCAGCATGCCGATTTCATCCCTGGAATCAACGTCCACCTGAACGTCAATGTCGCCGGTCGCGAGCTTTTCGGATACGGCGACCATTTTATGAACCGGCACGGTGATGCTTCGTGTCACCAGGAAGGCGAGAAGCAAACTGCCCAGGATGACCAGGATGATGACCCCCATGATGATGTACGACACCTGGGCCAGCTCTCTTTGAACGTCATCGACATAGATTCCCGAGCCGATGATCCATCCCCAGGGTTTGTAAAGGGCGACATAGGAAATTTTATCGGAGGGTTTTGTTTCCCCCGCTTTCGGCCACTGATACTCCACCACGCCTTCCCCTTTTTCCTTGGCCACATTGACCATTTCCATAAAGAATCTTTTCCCGCTGGGGTCTTTGTTGTCCGACAGATCAGTGCCGTTCAAAGCCGCATTGAAGGGATGCATGATCATCCTGGGGGTCAGATCATTGATCCAGAAATATTCCTTCTGGGCGTAGCGTAAATTCTGGATGTCCCGGATGGCCCGTTTTTGCGCGTCCGCCAGTTTCAGTTCGCCTTTCTTTACGCTTTCATCATATTGAGCGACAAGGCTGTAAGCCACGTGAACGACGTGCTTCGTCGCCACCATCTTTTCCTGAAAAACACGTTCTCTGAATTGTAAAAAAGTCCAGACCAGCACCAGTGAACAACAGATCAGAATGATGGCCACCTGCAAGAACAGCTTGGTTGATAGTTTCAGTCTTGATAACATATCATAAGGCTCCTTTGTTTTATTTGGCCCTTTTGGGCAAAACTAAGGCCATTTGTTTTTTATGGTTTCCCCTGTCAGTTGATTATGCGGATTTCTCCGGTATAAAATTTTCTATTCTAACGGGCTTCGGCAACGGCCCTTTGCATTAATTGCGGGATGTCGATGATCAGAGCGACCGTTCCATCCCCGAGGATGGTGGCGCCTGATAATTCTCTGGTCTGTTTGTAGAATTTCCCCAGGCTCTTGATGACCGTCTGATGTTCTCCGATGACCTGATCCACCACCAGGCCGATCCGTTCGTCTCCAACCCGGTTGATGATGATCTGCTCGATGGGTTGACGTTTTCCATCCATTCCAAAACGTTCCCGAAGTGGGATATAGGGAACCATTTCGCCCCGGATATGAACCATGTTTTTACCATTCGCTCTGGAAATGTCCGCATCCGTCAACTCCACGCATTCTTCAATGGCGGACAGGGGAATAATAAAAAACGAGGAGGCAATTTTGACCAGCAGACCGTCAATGATTGCCAGCGTCAGGGGCAGCTTGAGGGTGATCTTTGTGCCGTCAGGGGGGCGGCTTGAAATATCGATGGTTCCATTCAGGGCATCGATGCTTTTTTTGACCACGTCCATACCCACGCCGCGGCCCGAAACGCTGGTAATGGTTTTGGCCAGAGAAAAACCCGGAGCAAAAATCAGCGAGAAAATTTCTTTTTCCGTAAGATTGGCATCCGGAGAGATGAGATTATTTTCCAGGGCTTTGGCCCGGACCCTGTCAGGATTGATGCCCGCGCCGTCGTCTTCGATATGGATCAGAACGTTTGCGCCGGAATGCTCGGCAGCCAGCCGGACCGTGCCTGTTCTGGGTTTGCTCCGGGCCTCCCGCTCGGCGGGTAATTCAATGCCGTGATCAATGCTGTTCCGAATGAGATGGACCAGCGGGTCATTGAGCTTTTCGATAACCGTTTTGTCCAGCTCCGTTTCGCCTCCTTCGGTGACCAGGCTGATTTCCTTGCCGAGCTCCGCCGACAGATCGTGAACCAGTCTCTTGAATTTGCTGAAGGTATTGCCGATGGGCAGCATGCGGATGCTCATGGTGTTGTCGCGCAGCTCCGCAACCAGCCGCTCCACTTCCTCCGCCACCAGCATCAGATCGGTATGATTCAGACTTGAAGACATCTGGGATAAACGGGACTGTACGGTTACCATCTCTCCCACCAGATTGACGAGATTATCCAGTCTCCTGGCCGGCACACGAATCGTGGCCGCCGTATCGGCGCTCTGACGTTTTTCTTTTGCTTCCCTGATGAGCTGCTGCTCCGCCAAGGCCGCCTGAATCTTGTCCGGGGCGACAATTCCCGATTCAACCAGCAGTTCGCCGATTTTTTTGTGGCTGCTTAAAACCGTATCAATGACATCCCTGTCCGCGTATCCTCTTTCCACCAGGATTTCTCCCAGCTTTTTGTAATCCCGGGGTTCATCATCCGGTTCTTCGTCAATGACTTCAATTTTCAATAAGCTCTCATCTTCCACAAAGATGAAGACGTCGCGGATGGCGTTTATTCCACGGCTGGTGGTTAAAACGATGTCCCAGGATGTGTAACAGCCTTCCGGATCAATTTCGTCGAGCCCGGGAATACGGTCTGTCCGGGCCATGACCGTGCACTTGCCCAGATCGCGCAGTTCCGAAAGAAGCAGGGACGGTTTGGTTCCGCGGCTGAAGATATTGACATCCGGCGCGAAGCAAATACGGTAAGCGGTGAGCCGGCCCTTTTGAGCGCCGCTCTCCGCTTTGAAGGGCTTTTCCTTACAGGGGGCGTCCTCTTTCATCGCGGGGATAAATCTCTTGAAGGCCGCCGCATGTTCCTCTATTTTTTCCCGGCGGATTTCCTCTTTGCCCTCTATCATTTGCCGAATCCGGTCGCAGGCCTCAAGCGTCAGGTCAATCAGCGCTTTATCAGCGACAATTTTTTTATTTCTGAGCAGGTCATAGACGGTTTCGATATTGTGGGTAAAGGAGGCCACCTCGTCAAACCCGAACATGGCGCCTGATCCCTTTATCGTATGCATGGACCGGAAGATCCCGGCAATCAGGTCGGCGTCATCCGGCGTCTTTTCCAGCGCCAGAAGAGAACCTTCCAGCTCGGTCAATAATTCAAACGCTTCCTCTTTAAATACATCGGTCTGCGGATCCATCATCCCAGCACCTTTCTGACAACCGCCAACAACTGATCCGGTTTAAAGGGCTTGACAATCCACCCGGTTGCACCGGCTTCTTTGCCTTCCTGTTTCTTTTCGATCTGAGACTCGGTTGTCAGCATGACAATGGGAATAAATTTATAAGCCGGTTGAGCCCTGACGCCCTTGATTAAACCGATGCCGTCCAGCCTGGGCATGTTCAAATCGGTGATCACCATGTGTACGGCGGCGCCGGCCATCCGGTTTAAGGCATCCTGTCCATCGCATGCTTCCAGAACATCAAAACCCGCCTGCTTCAGGGTAAAGGCGACCATCTGTCTTACCGAGGCGGAATCGTCCACCGTCATAATGACTTTGCTCATTTTTTTCACCTCTGAAAGATTTTCCCTGTTATCTTTTCATCCACAGGCATGTTTGGCCGGCATCGAGGCCGCAGCTGTTTTGGCGGGAATAGCCGTTGTCTTCCATTGCCTGCCGCACAACTTCCGGAATGTCTCCGGTCAGATGCAATGTCTTGCCTGTTTTCACCGCTGTCCGATGGGCCGAGCACAATAACTGCAGAAAGGAGAGGTCTGTTTCCACGGCGCCTGAAATATCCACATCCAGTTCGCGCACGTTCTCCATTGAACTTTGCAGGTCTTCATGCAATTGCCGGATATGCTCCAGGGTCAGTTCGCCTTCCAGCGCCAGCCTGCCGCACTCATCGTCTTTTTCCCTGAAGAAGGTCATTTGCGCGCCTCATCTTGCAGCATTTTCTCTTTCATTTTTATTAAGACGGATGCGACATCCAGAAAATCGCTGTCCGCGCAGGTCATAAACCGGGGCCGCAAACGATGTCCCAGAGCAATGGTCTCATCGTCTTTATCGTTTAAGATCAGGATGATGCTTGTGTCTTCCAGCAGTGCTTTAATAGGCAGGAGACTGGAAAGCTTTGCCTTGCTGACCTGCAGGATGACAGCCAGCGACATTTTATGGGATGATTTGCGCAGATTTTCTTCAAGCTCCCTGACCGATTTGATATACTGGATATTTTTTTTCGGCAGCATGTACTCCAATACTCTCTGGAGCCGCTTCTTCGTGTCACCCTTCATGTCGGAGAGAAAAAATACGTTCATTGAACCATGCTCCTTCACCCGGTAGCCAATAGAAATAGGCAGTACGAAAAGAGGTGACCGCAATAAAGATGCCAGCTGTTAAAATGATGAAGACTTTTATGATAAGTTATTGAAGTTATGATTGATTATCATGACGGCAGAGTAGCCTTGCCGGACGGCCTGATGCGCCCCGGGGAGGGCGAATTTTCCTGTGCTTTGAGAAATAATTATTATGCGGCAAGAAGAATCGTGTTTCGTCGCTCGTATCTCGTAGTTCGTAGCTCGTATCTCGTTTTACGGGTGGCAAGCGAGCGACGAGCGACGAACGACGAGATACGAGATACGAGATGTGTTACGAAAATTTAATGCCGTATTTTTTCAGGAGCGAATAAAGGCGGGATTGGGAAAGGCCGGAAATGGCGCAGGCTTTGTCGATATTGTTTCCGGAGATGACTTTCAATTCATTTAAATATTCTTTTTCCGCGCTTTCCACGGCGGCGTCCCGGACGTCCTGCAGTCTGGCACGGCCGTAACCCGGACCGGAAATGTTTCCCTCCCGCGGGATCGGCACGTCTTTTCTGCTCAGTTGTGACTGGGAGAGTTTAATGCGGATGTGGCTGGGCAAATCATTGGGGAATAAGACGGAACGGTTTCCCGCCATAATGATGGCCTGCTCGACGGTGCTGAATAATTCTCTTACATTGCCGGGCCAGTCGTAGGCCGTGAGCGCCTGCAAGAAATCGGGAGAGGGGCTCATCATTTTTGTGCCGTGGCGTTCGAAATTGATGCCGATTTTATAGGTGACCAGCTCCTCGATATCGTCCAGACGTTCTCTCAGCGGCTGGAGTCCGATCACGAAAGAACGGATGCGGAAAAGAAGGTCTTCACGAAATTCGCCGTGGGCAACCATTTTATCGAGATCACGGTTGGTTGCCGCCACCAGGCGAAAATCGCTGGATAACTCATGCTTGCTGCCCAGCGGCCGGAAACGATGTTCCTGCAGCACACGCAAAAATGATTTCTGCACGGAGAAGGGAAGTTCACCGACTTCGTCAAGGAAAAGCGTTCCCCCGTCCGCCTGTTCGATCAATCCCTCGCGCATCCGGTCGGCGCTGGTAAAAGCGCCTTTTTCATGTCCGAACAGCATGCCTTCCACCAGCGTCTCCGTCAGAATGGTGCAATCCACGATGACAAAATTTTTGCTGGCCCGGGGAGAATTCTGATGAATGGCCCAGGCAAACAGTTCTTTTCCTGTGCCGGTTTCACCGGTAATGAGGACATTGGTGTTGGATGCGGCCACCTGGCCTATCTGATCCAGGCTGTTTCTGGTTCCCTGGCTCTGGCCGATAATTCCGTCTCGTTTGACGGTTAATCGGGTCTTCGGTGCGGTTGATGCTTCTTTGTATTGCAGGACTCTGACCAGGGGCAGGACCATCAGGTTGACTGTGGACGGTTTCTCAATATAGTCCCACGCGCCGTTTTTAATGGCTGATTCAGCGCCCTGATGGTCGCCCAGTCCGGTCATGATGATGACTTCACTGGCGGGCGATATTTTTCTGATCAGCGGCAGTGCTTCGATCCCATTGCCGTCGGGCAGGTGGACATCGAGAAAGGCAACGTCATAGGGGGTGGCTTTCATCATGGTGACGCCTTCCTCTATGGTATAGGCGTAATCCACCTCATGGTCCATGGATTTGATTTTACGGGACAGCATTTTACACATGCCCTGGTCATCGTCAATTATCAGAACTCTTGCCATCCGGTCTTAAGTCCTCTCCCAGTTCAGTTTTTTCATGATCAAATATATTTCTAATGGCCCTGGCAAGTTCACGGGTCACAATCGGCTTGGACAGGTATTCACGAATTCCCATGGCCTTGGCTTCTTCCGAAGATACCAGATCTGAGAATCCCGTGCAAAGTATTATCGGAATATCGGGCCGGATGCTTAAAGCTTCTTTCGCCATATCGGCGCCGGTCAGATGGGGCATGGTTTGATCGGTGATAATCATGTCGAAAGCGGCTGGATCGGATTTGAAGAGCACCACGGCGTCCAGCGGATTTTGTCTGGCCGTAACACCGTATCCCAAGCGGGTCAGCATATTGTGCATCATACGAAGCATATCGTCCCGGTCTTCCACCAATAATATTTTTTCCGTTCCGCCCGCCTTCTGAACCGGAGCCGGATCATTCGCCGCCAGGGTTGCCGGCTGCTGCTGGGGCAGGTAAATGGTGAAAATGGTCTGAGCTCCCGGTCGACTTTCCACGCTGATGCTGCCGTCGCAGCTTTTAATGATGCCATAGACGATCGACAGGCCCATGCCGGTTCCTTCGCCCTGTTTCTTGGTGGTAAAAAATGGTTCAAAGATGTGATCGATGATGGAAGGATCAATGCCGTGGCCGGTATCCGTCACTTTCAGCTCCAGGTAAGACCCGGCTTTCAGCCAGTCGTGGCCGCATATCCGGTCGGAAGCGAACACCGCCTGTCTTAAACTGATTGTCAGTGTACCGCCATGCTCCCGCATGGCGTGGCCGGAATTGGTGCACAAGTTCATCAAGACCTGATGGATCTGCGTCGGATCGGCTAAAATGAAACCGTCTCTGATGTGAATATCCTCTTTAATGCCGATGGTGGCGGGCAGGGCATGACGCAAAAGCTTAACAACTTCTTTGATGAGCGGAACAATCATCAAAAGCTTTTTTTCCACTTTGGCATGGCGGCTGAAGGCCAGAATCTGCTGGACAAGATACTTGGCCCGCTCGCCTGCTTTAAGGATCTGTTCGACGCATTCCGGAGATGCGCTGCCTGCCGCTATCTCGTCTAGCGCCATTTCCGCGTATCCGATGATGGCTCCCAGAATATTGTTGAAATCGTGGGCAATCCCGCCGGCAAGCGTGCCGATGGCTTCCATTTTTTGCGATTGGATAAGCTGGGCTTCCATCAGTTTACGGTCGGTAATGTCGCGGTTGCTGCCCCGCCAGCCTGAGGCTTTTCCCGCGTCGTTACGGACATGCTGACACCTGTGGGCAATCCAGCGTTCCTCGCCGTTTTTCCGGATAATGCGAAAATCAAACGGACAGTCATGATCATGGGGATCATGGACATGATGGATTACCATCCGGCGGTCATCGGGATGAATCATTTTTTCCAGCAAGGCGGGATGCTTGATTAAGGCATCGGCGCTGTAACCGGTGACCCTTTCTACCGAAGGCGAAACATAACGGTATGAACCGTCTTCATCCATCCAGTACTCCCAATCATAGGTGAAGTCGGCAACCGTCCGGTACCGCTCCTCTTCTTTTTTGAGCTGGTCCGCTGCCTGCTTACGATGGACGGCAATGCCGATGGCGGCTCCGATTTTTTCAAAGAACTCGATCATGTCCAGCGTGAAACGATTGGTCCGTTTATCGTTGAATTGAAGAAGGCCGATAATGCGGTCACCGGATCGAAGCGGGATGAGGGCCACGGACTGGTAGCCTTCGCCGTTGCAGCGGTTTCTGGTCCTCGTCTGGCGGTCGGAATCGGAGGTTGAGGACAGAAGGTTTGTCGTGTTGTTGGACCAGAAGCTGCCGCCCGCGGTGAAAAAAGGCAGCGATGAATTTGTCCGGCCTTTTAAAATGTTTCCGCACATGCATTCCAGGTAGGGGTCACCCTGGGCGTCATGAATGATTTCGCCATGCTCATCGCGGCTGCACAGGGAATTCTCCGCCTGGATGAAGGCATCCGGAAACCCTCTGGTTTCGTAATAAGGATAGTCGCAATCCTCCTGAACACGCAAACCGATGGCTTCAATATCCGTAAACTCTTTGATCAAAAGCGCAATGCGGCCGATCGAATCATCCGGTTCATATCCGGAGTTAATCAATCCCAGAAGCTGATTGACAAACACCTGCCGGCTTTCCGCCTTTTTCCGGTCACTGATTTCCCTGGTGATGGAGAGCAGGTGCAGCTCATTTTGCAGTTCCACGATTCTGGCGGACATCAGGGAGGTATGAATTGAACCGTCTTTGTGGCAAAACTCCGCCTCGAGATTTTCATAGTATCCTTTTTCTTTCAAGCCTCTCAGCAGTTCACGTCTGTCTGCCGGATTACGCCAGATGCTGATTTCGCCTGCCGTCTTTCCGATAACATCTTCGCGCGTAAAACCCGTCAACAACGTAAAGCCTTCATTGATGTCCACGTACAGGCCGTCTTCCAGCCGATTGATGCAGATGGCGTCCGGACTGGTATAGAAAGCCGTCTTAAAACGCTTTTCACTGGCCCGGAGAACCTGCTCCATTTTTTTGCGCTCGGCAATGCTGCGGATTGTCCCGACAATTTTTAATGGTTTTCCTTCTGAATCAAAGATTAATTGTGATGAAATCGCACAGGGCAGCACAATGCCATTCTTGTCGGTCAGCTGAATTTCATGGTCCGTAACCTTGTGTTTACTGAACAGCAGATCAAGCAGTTTTCTTCTTTGTTGTTTGAAATCGTAAAAATTATAGACGGATGATCCGATGAGTTGTTCCCGTTGATAAGGCGTATATCTGGCGATGCTTGGTGACAATTCAAGGATCGTTCCATCGAAGGCGGCTTCATAATAGACATCCTGAATGTTTTCAAAGATGCTGCGGTAGCGCGCCTCGCTGTTTGAGAGGGCCTGGTCCACCTTGCGCCGCTCCGTGACGTCCGAGAGAAAATTTAAGGTGGCCGGCCGACCCTCCCAGGAAACGACAACGGCATGTATCTCCACCCACTTGATGTTTCCTGATTTGTCGACAACCCTGAAAATATAAGCCGCGGGAGGTCCGTCGCCTTTTAACCGGCGCAGATAGGATGCATAGACCATTTCACGATCTTCGGGATGAATAAAATCCCTGAAGGGCGCCGACAGCAGTTCCTGTTCCGAAAACCCCACCAGATCCAGGGTTGCCCGATTGACAAATTTCAGCCCGGCGTCCTGTGCGATAAAAATCGCTTCGCTGCTGTTTTCAACCAGCAGGCGGTATTTTTCTTCACTTTCTAAAAGCTTGTTTTCCGCCTGCTTGCGTTCGGTGATGTCCATGGCCGATGAGATCAGATACTCACGGTTTCCGATATGAATGCTTTCCACCGACCAGAGCAGGTCAATGATTTTTCCTGCTTTGTCTTTTGCCTGAACATATTCATTTTGAACTCTGTTATGCTCTCTGAGCCTCCGTGCTATTTCATCCCTTTGCCCCTGAGACACAAAGAGGTTTAAATAAGACGGCGTCTTGCCGATGACTTCCCTGCGGGAATATCCCAGGACTCTGAGGAATTCCTCATTAACATCTATTAATCGATCCGTGGAAAATGAGGATAAGGCCATCATGGCCGGGCTGTGCTGAAAAGCGCTGAAAAACTTTTCTTCGCTTTCCCGCAGGGCCTGTTCCATGAATTCCCGTCCGGTCATGGACATGGCATTATTTTCATTGCCCGCAGTAGTCCGGCTGGTTGTCTTATTTTGTTTTTTCATATCCTCATTCGCCATCTTTTCTTTTGCCGTGACGTCTTGCCAGGACGTTTAAAACAGGATGATGGTAAACAGGGTTTCAGCTTCTGATTAAGCTGACCTTGCATCGTTTACGGGAGGCAAAGCCCCGCAAAGCCGGTTGACGGGCATTGATCGCCATAAATAAGAATGATGATAAAGTGTGTGCGCGGAAGGGGCATGGTTTAACTCGTTCATAGTTAACCCGTCATTGATCAGTGGAAATGAACTGTTTTGCTAATCCGCTAACTGTTTATATGTCAGGATTGAAATGAAATATTTACTATTTTATACGGCTGCTTCGCGAGAGTCAAGACAAAATCCTTGTTAATCCAATATCCTGTTGCGCGGGAATTATTCTTCAATCATCGGAAAGAACCCGAACAATCAGCGATAAAAAATATCAGCGTTTCTGAAGCGCGAAGCCGCTGATGCCTTTTGCAACCTGATTTCATTGTGCTTTTATTTTTTTAGTCATCAAACTATTTTATGGCATTTTAAATGCTTTGCTCCATCTGAATGATGGAATTTGCCGGAAACTGGCCGGTGGAGAATTCCTCCGTTAACATTGCCGTATAAGACGGATTACGTCTGCGCGAAAAGGACACCCATCCATGATTACCGAATTTCTGAAAAGAATTCATTTTAACGGTCCGCAGCAAGTTGTTAATGAATTGAGTCCCCATATTCATGTTCTGGAAACAATTGTTTCTTCAACAGAACGGGAGTTTCTGTCCATTGGAGAAAAAATACAGGAGTTTCACCAACGGGCGAACAAGATTTCCAATACGGCAGCGCAAATCGCGGGGAGGATTTCCGGCCAGGAGATGGATGACGTCCGGGAAGGATTCAACAGGATATCGACCATTGCCGAAAATCTGTCCGGTGGCATGCGGGCGGAAAAAGACACCATCCGCGTCATCTTGAATCATTTTAACAGGCTCGGGCAACCGCTTGCGGACTTTGAAAAAGTTGTCCGCAATCTGAGTGTTTTGTGCAATTTTATCAAGATTGAAATTGCGCGCCTGGGGCTTTCCGATACATCATTTTATAAACTGTCTGAAGATGTCGGCAGGCTCGCCAAACTGATCGAACAACTGATCAAGACTCTGGCCGATCAGTCTCAGTCCGCTGTTTTATCTTTGAACCGGAACATCGTTTTAATTGAAACCTGTGATTCCCGTCAGCAGGTTCAGGGTAAAATGATTCTCGAAAAAATCGGCGCTAATTTGTCGGCTATTGCGGAGCAGAACGCCGCATCGTCCAAAACGATTCATGATATTTCCGGAACGTGGCAGCGTATTTCTCTTAATGTCGGCGAGGTGGTTCAGTCATTGCAATTTCATGACATTACCCGCCAGCGGGTGGACCATACCCGGGAAGCGCTTGCCTGCCTTCCCGGAAAACTCGACAAGTGGAGAAAAGAAAAAGGCGTTTCATCAGGCGTCTGTCGTAAAATGGATTTGATTGCCGGTACGTTTGATTTGCAGGCGGCGCAACTGCAAAGCGCGGATCATGATTTAAGCTCTGCCGTGGAGCGGATGATGCAAAGCCTGCGCTTCGTTGCGAAAGACGCAGCAGACATTTCCGGAAAAATCATATCCTTTACCGGTCAGGATGGCGGCAGAAAAGATGCATTTCTTGTTCAGATGGAAAAAGATGTCAACGCGCTTGCCGATTCCGCCGGTGATGTTGCGCGGATCAAGCAGGATTTGACGGCGGCTATGTCCGCCCTGTCGCAAACGGCCATGGGAATGTCCGTATTTGTAAAGGATATGGAAAAAATCGGTATCGAAATGCAAAGACTGGCGCTTAATGCGCGCGTGCATGCGGCGCATCTTGGTTTCGAGGGGGCCACGCTGGGGGTGCTCGCGGAATCCATCCATCAGTTGTCTCAGGAAACGTCGTTGATGGTGCAAAAAATCATGTCGGATCTTCAGACGGTTGTGGAAAACGCCAGAGAGCTGGCCGGTATGGCGGGTACCGGCGGCAGCGATCAATTGGCTCAGGTTCATGAGGACTTTCTCACCATGCTCGGCCCCCTGAAAAAGATAGAGCTGGAGATTGCCGCGCTTTTGCCGGATATCGAACAATCCGGCGTTCTGCTGGCCGGGGATATCGGGCATTTACTGGGCGGAATTCATGTTCATGAAAAAATAAGTTCGGCGCTCACGAAAGTCGCGGCATACCTGAACGCAGCGGTCAATAAAATGATGACGGGCGGGGGAAAAAGACCTGCGCGCGAAAAAAACGGATTTTTGGAAGATTTGTCGAAGAAATATACCATGCACAGCGAAAGGGCGACGCATCTGGCTTCTGCTGCGGGGTATGTTGAAAAATCAAATCCGGTGATGGCCGCCCGGATGGAAAAGGTTCCGCCCGCGGCAAAGCAGGGCGGGGCCGGCGGCGGCGACGACCTGGGCGATAATGTCGAGCTGTTTTAATTCCGCTTACGCGGATCAGGCGTTAATTCGTTGCGGCTTGCTGCGAGGCGGCTGATCAAAGGTTCCGACGGGCTATTCCATGAATCCTTTTTGCCCTTCATCTGAATAAATGCCGAGGCAGATATCCACGATGTGAGCGTCATAAAGAGACCCGCGTTTCTGGGTGATTTCTTCAATGGCTCTTTCGATGCCCAGGGCGGGACGATATGGCCGGTGTGCGGACATGGCTTCAATCACGTCGGCCACGCCGATAATGCGCGCTTCCAGGAGGATTTCCTCTCCTTTTAGTCCCTGCGGATAACCGGAACCGTCTATCCTTTCATGATGCTGTAAAATAATCTGCGCGATCGGGTAGGGGATCTCGATGGTTTTGAGAATATCATAGGCATTTTGAGAATGGGTTTTCACCATCTCCATTTCCAGGCGGCTCAGTTGCCCCGGTTTCGTCAGAATTTCGGCCGGAACGGCGATTTTGCCGATATCATGAAGGAGTCCGGCAATCCGAATGGCCTCTATCTGGTCTTCGGACAGAGCCATTTTTCGCGCGATGATGCCGGCGATTCTGGCGACCTGCTGCTCATGGCCTGCCGTATAGGGATCGCGGCTTTCCACGATTTTGGATATGGCCAGCACCGTGCCTTCCAGAATCAGCTGGATCTTGTCATAGCTGGCTTTGAGCTCTTCAGCCCGCTGAGCCAGATGCAGTGTTTTCTGGCGCACTTTCTCTTCCAGATGTCGGTTCAGTTCGATCAATTCCGTATTTTGTTTTTTGACCAGTTCATCCAGACGCCGGTTTTCGATCAGCAGTTCCGCTTTAGACAGCATTTGATTGATGGAAAGAAGCAGTTCATCCTTGTGCCACGGTTTGGTGAGATACAGATGAATGCCGCCGCTGTTGATGGCCTGGATGATGGCATCGATGTCGGCATAACCGGTCAGCAACACGCGCATGGCGTTGGGGCAAATTTCCCGGGCCTCAGTGAAAAATTGCACGCCTGTCATGCCCGGCATCATCTGATCGGAGATAATCAGGGAAAAATCCGGCGATTTTTTTAATATGCTGAGCCCTTCTTTTGCGGAGCTGGCCGTATGCAGATCATATCCTTCATCCGCCAGCGTCATCGCCATGATATCCAGAATGGCTTCTTCGTCATCAATAATCAAGATCGAATGCCGGTGTTTTAAAGGTATTAACGGAAATGAATTCATTAGATTAAGTCCATTACTTCGATAAATATTTTATTCCTGCCATCCCGATTAGTCGTCATGAAATCCTTTGCGGCAGAGGATAACAGAACACGCAGAAGAAAAAAAGCGGAAATCCTTGGATGAGGATCGAAATCCGGCATGGCCGGATTAACCGGCCGTCCGGTTTTTGTGATCATCCAGGATTTTTCTTAAAAAATGGCCGGTGGAAGACTGTTCATTTCGCGCCACTTCCTCAACTGTGCCCGCCGCTACAATCTGTCCGCCGCCGGGCCCGCCCTCGGGGCCGAGATCGATTACATGATCCGCGCTCTTAATGATGTCCAGGTTGTGCTCGATGACGACCATGGTATTGCCCATATCCACCAGACGCATCAGAACGTCCAGTAATTTTTGGATATCCGCAAAATGCAGTCCGATGGTCGGTTCATCCAGGATGTAAAGCGTATTGCTGTTGGCCCTTTTGCCCAGCTCCCTGGCCAGTTTGATCCGCTGCGCCTCGCCGCCGGACAGCGTAGTGGCCGACTGCCCCAGGCGGATATACCCCAGGCCGACATCAGAAAGCAGCTGCAGGTGCGTTTTAATGGAGGAGATGTTGGTGAAAAAATCCAGCGCCTGATCGACGGTCATATCCAGGATGTCGGCAATACTCTGGTTCTTGTATTTAACATCCAGGGTGTCCGCGTTGAATCGTTTGCCCCGGCAGGCGTCACAGGTGACGTAAACATCCGGCAAAAAATGCATTTCGATTTTAATCAGCCCGTTTCCTTCACAGGTTTCGCACCGTCCGCCTTTCACGTTGAAGCTGAAGCGTCCCGGTTTATAGCCGCGCACACGCGCTTCAGGGAGCCCCGTAAAAAGATCGCGGATAAAGGAAAAGATGCCCGTATAGGTCACGGGATTGGACCGGGGCGTTCGTCCGATGGGCTGCTGATTGATCATAATGACCCGTTCAATGTTTCCCAGATCCCGGATCTTCCGGATTTTACCCATGCCGCCCGTGTGCTGGTTGAGGCGGCGCGCCATCACTTTGTACAGGGTTTCAATGACCATCGTGCTTTTGCCGGAACCCGACACGCCGGTTACCGCGGTCAAAACACCAGTGGGGATTTTAATGTCGATATTCCGCAGATTGTTCTGCGACGCGCCTTCCAGAATAATATGACGGCCCCGGGTGGGTCGTCTTTCAGCGGGCAGGGCGATGGCTTCTCTGCCGGAAAGAAATTTGCCGGTCAGCGAGGTTTCACTGACGAGCACCTCGGCGGGCGTGCCCTGGAAAATAACTTCGCCGCCCAAGGTTCCGGCGCCCGGCCCCATGTCCACGATATGATCGCAGGCCAGCATCATATCGGCGTCATGCTCCACCACCAGCACTGTATTGCCCATGTCGCGCAGTTGTTTGAGCGTATCGATCAGCCGCAGATTATCTTTCTGGTGCAGGCCGACGGTCGGTTCATCAAGCACATACAAAACGCCCATCAGACCGGAGCCGATTTGCGTGGCAAGCCGGATGCGCTGGGACTCTCCGCCCGACAGCGTAGAGGTTGACCGGGCGAGATTCAGATAGTCCATGCCGACATTGAGCAGAAAGGTCAGCCTGTTTTTGACCTCCTTGAGAATGCGCTCGGTAATGAGCGTTTCCTGCGCCGAGAGTTGCAGGGCCTGGAAGAAATTGAAGCATTCGCGGATGGACATCAGACAGAGTTCGTAAATATTTTTACCGCCCACGGTGACAGCCAGGCTTTCTTTTTTGAGCCGCGCGCCGCCGCAGCTTTCGCAGGGCCTTAAATCAATATAGCGCGCCAGATCATTGCGTATGGCGGTGGATGTTGTTTCCCGCCAGCGCCGCTCCAGTTGTTTGATGGCGCCTTCAAAAGGATGATGGGTGAAATAGCGCTTGTCCGGACGGTCGGAGTAGAATTTAATGGCTTCCGTCCCTGAACCGTATAGGAGAATATTCTGGATTTTTTCGGGCAGCTTGTTGAATGGCATATTGATGTCGAACTTATAGTGCGAAGATAACGCATCCAGAACATTATAGTAGTTAAGGGAGTTCCGCCCGGCCCAGGGCGCGATGGCGCCTTCACGAAGCGACAGGCCCGCGTCGGGCACCACCAGATCGATTGCAAAATGCATGCGTGAACCCAGGCCGTTGCATTCCGGACAGGCGCCATAGGGCGTGTTGAAGGAAAACACGCGGGGCGCCAGCGTGGGCATGCTGATGCCGCAGTCGGGACACGCGTATTTTTCAGAATACAGCGTTTCACAACCGTCGGCGGTGACAATTCTGACCAGGCCGTCGCTTTTATTCGCGGCGATTTCCACGGAGTCGCGCAGTCTTTTGCGAACGCCTTCTTTCAGGACCAGTCGGTCGATGATGAGATCGATGTCATGGCGTTTTGTCTTCGCGAGGACAATATCATCCGACAAATCCTGAACCCCGCCGTCTATGCGGACACGGGCGAATCCTTCCTTCTGGAGCTTTTTCAATTCTTTGGCGAACTCGCCTTTTTTCCCTCTGATGATCGGCGACATGACGCTGAAACGGGTATTTTCGGGAAGGCCAAGCACGCTCTGCACGATGCTGTCGATCGTTTGCGACTGAATTTCCCGCCCGCAGCCATAACAATGGCAGACGCCGATTCCGGCGAAAAGCAGACGGAAATAGTCGTAAATTTCAGTGACGGTGCCCACCGTGGAGCGCGGATTGTGACTGGCTGCGCGCTGTTCGATGGCGATGGCGGGTGAGAGGCCTTCGATGGATTCCACATCCGGTTTGTCCATCTGGCCGATAAACTGGCGCGCGTAAGTGGAGAGCGATTCGACATAACGGCGCTGGCCTTCGGCGTAAATGGTGTCAAAGGCCAGAGAAGATTTGCCGGAGCCCGAGACACCGGTGATCACCACCAGCTTGTCGCGGGGAATATCCAGGCTGACATGCTTGAGATTATGCTGGGACGCGCCCTTTATTCTGATCAGATCCATAGCTTGCTTTGCTGCTTCCTAAAGACGGACATCGATGAAAGATTTTTTGCGGATGCCCTCAATCCATTCATCATATTTTTTGGTGATTTTTTCTTCTTCAATCGTTGCCTTTATTTCTTCGCGCACCACCGTGAACGGTTTCAATCCCGCTCCGCGCTTATCCACAACGGTGAGAATCTGAAACCCCAGTTCCGTCTCTATCACACCACTTACTTGTCCTACGGGCAGACTGAAAGCCACTTTTTCCACATCCGGTAAAATGACCCCTCTTTCCACAAAGCCGATATCTCCGCCCTGAGCCGCGGCCGGGCCCTGGGAATATTGCGCCGCAAGCTGCTCAAACGGTTCGCCGTTCAGGATGCGCGTGTGCAATTGCTGCGCCCGGTCTCTGGCCGCTTCGCGCACCGCATTGCTCATGCCTGCGGGCACCGGCAATAAAATCAATTTGATGTGCACCGCTTCCTTGCCCTCATAATCCTGCCGGTGTTTGTCGTAATATTCGCCGATTTCCTGATCGGTGACCAGGATCTTGGCCTGAACCTCTCTTTTCAGCAGTCTCATGCGCAACAGCTGCTCTTTGATATCTTTTTTGACGCTCTCCAGGGTTTTTCCTTCATCCGCCAGCTTCTTTAAATAGATTTCCATGGACGTATTATTTTTGGCCAGCATGTTGCTGATGATATCCATGACTTCCGCGTCTTTGATGGAAGCCATGCCCATGCCCGCTTTTTTGGCTTCCTGTTCGATCAGCATCTGATCAATCAGGCGCTGGAGAAAGGATGCTTTGCTCTTCGCCATAACGTCTTCAAGGTTGTTGCCTTTATAGCCGGCCTTAATATTTTTTGCATACGGTTCAAATCCCCGATTAAATTCGGACAGCGTGATGATTTCATCGTTGATTACGGCGACAATTCTATCCGTGACTTCGGCGGCAGCCGACGCGCCAATAAGCAGAACCGCCAAAATGAGCGCAAAACCTATTTTATAAACCTTCACAGTTTCCCTCCCTGTTTGAAATTAATTTATTACGGCTTCTTTTTGAGAAGATGGATTTCCTTTTTGACGATGGCTTTGGCTTTTAATCCATCCAGCCATGCGGTAAATGCCGCATCTTCCTTCTGTTCCCGGATCCCGGCCATAACGATTTCCCGGCAGTCAGCGAAAGATCTGGCACGGGCCGGTTGAATTTCGGTTACCTTGAAAATGTGGTATCCGTATGCGCTTTTCACAATCGGACTTATTTTACCCGTCGGCAACTTAAAGAGCGTTCTGTCAAGCGGCTCCGGCATGGTTCCACGGGAAATCAGGCCCAGGTCGCCTCCACGCGCCGCCTCCGGTCCGATGGATACCTGGGAGGCAACTTTGGCAAAATCCTCGCCGCTTTCCAGTCTGGCTTTTATCTGTGCGGCTTTTGCCGGGTCTCTTACAACAATTTGCGCCGCCCGGACGCGTGCTTCAGGCTTGCACAGAAGGGGATGCTCATTAAAATAATCTTCGGCTTCATCTTCCGAAACACGGATGGATGCATTAACATCCAGCGCCACCAGCTTGTCGAAGAGCATCTCTTTTCTCAGTTCTTCCCGCCAATCGTCATATCGCACATTTTGTGCACTGAGCAAATCAAAAAAATTATCGCCGTAATCTTTCCGGATATCTATCAGTTTTTTTTCCAGTTCTGCATCGCCGACAGACAGTTTTCTTTCCCGGGCTCTCTGGAGGATAATTTTTTCAGTAATCATCGAATCCAGAATTTCCTCTCCCAGCATTTCCCGCTTATTTAATGAATCCGGAAAAGCTCTGGGGGAGAGCAGCCCCTTTTGGGCGTTTAATCGTTGCTGATATTCCTCCAGGTAAATTTTTTCGCCGTTGACGGTGGCGACAACCTGTCGATTGAAGACATGATCGCAGCTGCAGACGGCAAGAAGGCACAGCACTCCCAGAAAAGCCAGGGGCATCGACGGCCCGTCCGGCCCGGTCAAAATTCTTAATATAGGCGACTGCATGTTTTTCATAGCGAAAAAAATCACCTGAGCGCAGCGATTGGGTGCATTGATCTTGTTAGCTGAATATTTTATTCATAATCATTTGTTGTTACCCCCTTTTTCCAAAGGCGGGTTTTAATTGATCCGATAGATCATCTTCTATAATCTGCAAAACATCAGAGGATTCATTGTAAACCTTTATGGAACCTTGATACCGACCTTTTAAGCAATATTTTATATATTGATAATAGTTATTGGGCAAGCATCTTTAAGAGTCCTTCGGCCTGGTCCAGTATCTCGGCCGCGGTTGCCGCTTCGGCGGGTAAAAACAATTTGAAGTCGGGTGTGAACCGTAAGTCTTTGATTTTCTTCCGGGAGAGTGAAATGATCCTGGCGGGATCAATCGGGGAATTTTCCCGGAAATACAGATAAAAGTATTTGCCGTCATATCCCATTTTTTTGGCCCGTAAGGGCTGCAATTGATTACGGATGCCGATCACGCGCAAAAGATTTTCCGCTGTCTGCGGCAGGGGGCCGTAACAATCGATAAGCTCGCTGCGAATCTCGTCGAGATCCGCAGCGCCCGATGCGTGCGATATTCTTTTGTACAAAATCAGCCGCTGATGAATGTCCTCCACGTAGTCTTCGGGAAGAAAGGCGGAGATCCCCATTTGAATTTCGGGAAGAGATTCTTCGACAGGCGCCGGGTCTCCTTTGATTTCCCGTACGGTCTTTTCCATCAGTTCGGTGTAAAGTTCGTAACCGACGGCGGAAATGTGTCCCGCCTGCGACAGACCCAGCAGATTTCCGCCCCCGCGGATTTCCAGATCGTTGTAGGCAATGCGGAAACCGGAACCCGGTTCGGAAAATTCCTTGATGGCCTGAAGCCTTTTTAAGGCGTCGCGCGACAGGAGCGCGCCTATGGGCAGGAGCAGATAAGCGCTGGCTTCCTGATTGCCCCGGCCCACGCGGCCGCGGATCTGATAGAGCTGGGCCAGGCCGAAGCGGTCGGCGCGGTTGATGATGATGGTGTTCGCGGAGGGAATATCCAGACCCGATCCGATGATGGTCGTGCAGACGAGCACATCGAATTCGTGCCGGATAAACTGCGACATGGCTTTTTCGATGTCTATCGGTTTCATCTGGCCGTGCACCACGCCGACTTTTGCCCGGGGGACGAGCCGCTGCACCAGGTGGGCGATGGAATAGATGGAGCGCACCCGGTCATGCACAAAAAACACCTGGCCTCCCCGCGTCAGTTCGGCCTCGATTGCCGCCTTGATGGTATCTTCATCAAACTCCAGAACATAGGTTTTAATCGGCTGCCTTTCTTCCGGCGGCGTATTAATAATGGATAAATCGCGGATACCGACCAGCGACAAATGTAGTGTGCGCGGAATCGGCGTGGCCGAGAGCGTCAGCACATCAACCAGTGTCCGCATTTTCTTCAGTTTCTCCTTATGCGAAACACCGAAACGCTGTTCCTCGTCAATAATCACCAGCGCCAGGTCTTTGAATTCCACGTCCTTTTGCAGCAGGCGGTGCGTGCCGATGACGATATCCACTTTCCCCAGACGAAGATCCGCTATGGTTTTCTTGAGCTCGGCTGCGCTTTTGAAACGGTTGAGGACTTCGACGCGGATCGGAAAGTCGGCGAGTCTCCGCGAAAAAGTCGCGTAGTGCTGCTCGGCCAGAATCGTGGTCGGCGCCAGCAGCGCCGCCTGCTTGCCGTCCATGACCGCGCGAAATGCGGCCCGGAGCGCGACTTCCGTTTTGCCGAATCCGGCGTCTCCGCAAATCAGCCGGTCCATCGGCTTTAAGTCATCCATGTCGGTATGAATATCTTCAATCGCTCTGGCCTGATCGGGCGTTTCTTCGAATTCAAAGGTTGCACAGAATTCTTCATAGATGCGGTCCGGCGGTGCGAAGGATTTCCGTTCCATCGCCTCGCGGGCGGCGTAAATCGCCACCAGTTCCTCGGCCACATCCCGCACCGATTTTTTGACCCTCTCCTTGACTGCGTCCCAGGAGGTTCCTCCCATTTTTTCGACTTTCGGCGTGACGCCTTCCGGACCCAGATAACGCTGGATTTTCTCCAGTGAGTTTACCGGCAGGTAGAGTTTGTCGCCCTCGAGATATTCAATGACCAGAAAATCGTTTTCAATTTTGCCCACGGTGATTTTTTGCAGGCCGCGGTAAACTCCGATGCCGAAATCCGTATGAACGACAAAATCGCCCTCTTTGAGGTCGCCGAATGATTTGAGAAAATAACCTTCACGGACCGGCCTTACGCGGCGGCGGGATGTCTTCTTGACAAAGATTTCCTCTTCGCTCAACAAGGCCAGATTCAGAGCTTCAAAGACGAAACTGCCGGATATTTTCCCCTCGTGCAGGAAGAGCGCCGGGACGCAGCCGGGATCATCAATGGCGTTAAGCAGGGGGCTGTCCGCAGGCAGAATCCGTACCGGCAGATCATACCCGGTAAGCAGATGCTGCATCCGGGTGGTGTCTTCCGGTGTCGGTGAAATGAAGAATACGGTCATGCCGGAGGCCAGCCAGTTTTTGATCTTATTTGCCGTGCGGCGCAGAAGCGCCTCTTCCTTTACTTCGAAGGCCTGGGGTTCGGCGATCAGTATTTCCTGATGCGCCGTAAGCGTCACTGCCTGCGCCGGGGTTTCCTTTGCATCCAGCGCGAGACCCGAGAGTCGAATCTGTCTGAACCCGGCCAGACGCGCGCTGAGTGATTCTTCCTCCAGATAGACACCGGCGCTTTCCAGATAAAACTTGCCGCTCGCTTTCGCCTTGTAGAGCAGCTTATCAATATTGGCCGCGGCGGTTTGCGCGGCCTGATCAATTGCCAGCGGATCGTTGAGAATAAACAGAGTATTCTGCGGCAGGTAATCAAAAACACTGGAGAGCTTTTGCTCTCCCAGGTTTCCCCGGTCGTCATAGTCTTCATAAAAGAGGGGCAAAAAGATCGGATTGACGGAGGTTGCGGATTGCTGCCGGAGCGTTTCCGTAAGACGGCTCCGGAGATCGCGTGAAAGGTCCAGATCGTCGGCCCGGCGCTTGACATTGCGCACGGCGCGATTCAATCTTGTTTCATCGATCAGAATTTCACCGGCCGGTCCCAGAATGAAAGCGTCAACGGCAACGCCTGAGCGTTGAGATGAGCAGTCAAAACGGCGGATCGATTCAATCTCGTCGCCGGTCATTTCCAGGCGCAGCCCGTCCGTTTCGGTGGGCGGAAAAATATCCAGAATATTGCCGCGGAGACTGAATTCGCCGGGATTTTCCACCAGCGATACCCGCTGATAGCCGCCGGCCAGAAGCCTCGCGGGAAATTCCTCCAGAAGCAGCATATCGCCTGTCGAAATAATTTTCAGATACTGTTGAAATTCGGCTTTCGGCATGACTTTCTGCATGCAGGCCGCAAGGCAGGTGACGATGATCCTGCGGCTGTCCACCTGCAACTGGGTCAGCACATTCAGACGGGCCAGTTCTTCTTCCCGCTGCAGGGCAAACATGTCGATGGATAGAAAATCGAGCGGGGGGTAATGCAGCACGGCTGCCTCACCCAGAAAGAGCATCAAATCACGGGCGAAAGCGGCGGCTTCCCTGGCTGTCGGACAAATGACGGTGAGAGGGTGTCCCAGGCGGTCAAACAAAAGCGCGGTCAGAAACGGACGCGCGGCGCCGGTCAGCCCTTGAACATCAATTACGGGTGTCTCCCGGTCAATCAGCTCCAGAAGCTCCCGCACAGGCGGCGCGTCCTGAAGTATTTTTTTATCGATAATTTTTCTCAATGAACTCAATCCAAATAAATCAAACGGCCGGTTAAGAAATCGCCAGCATTTTATCCAGCGCCTTTTGGGCGGCCAGGCTCACATCCCCCGGCACCTTGATTACCGGCTGCATCGTGGTGAGCGATTTTTCGATGTCATCCAGCGAAATTTTTTTCATGTCGGCGCAGAAAAGAGCGGGGGAGGCGGGAATAAAGGTTTTCTCCGGATGGCGCTTTTGCAACTGGGCCAAAATGCCTGCTTCCGTTCCAATGATCATTTCCTTTGCTTTCGAGTCGCGGGCGAACTGGAGAATCGCCGCGGTGGAACCTGTAAAATCAGCCAGCGCCAGCACTTCGGGACGGCATTCCGGGTGCGCGGCAAAAGGCGCCAATGGATATTCCCGCTTGCGTGCCGCGACATCCTGAACGGTCAGCGCCTGGTGAACAGGGCAACAGCCTTCCCACGCGATGATGCTTTTGCCGGTGAGGGATGCAATATGACGCGCCAGGTTGCCGTCGGGCAGCATGACCACTTTTTTTGAAGGCGGCAGCGACTTGATAATTTTGAGCGCGTTGCCTGATGTACAGCAGATATCGCTTGCGGCTTTAACTTCCGCGGTGGAATTGATGTAGGTTACGAAAACGGCGTCCGGTTCCTGCTGCCTCATTTTTCTTACCGCGTCGGCAGTGGCCATATCGGCCAGAGGACAGCCCGCATCCAGCCTGGGCAGCAGCACGGTTTTTTGAGGCGACAGAATCGCCGCGCTTTGAGCCATAAAATGTACGCCCGCAAAGACAATCACGCGGGCGTCTGCGCGTGCCGCAGCCTGGGCAAGCGCCAGCGAATCACCAAGAACATCAGCTATTTCCTGGATTTCAGGCCTGGCGTAGTAGTGAACCAGCAAAATGCCCTGCTTTTCGGCCAGCATTTTACGGATTTTATTCTGTTGCGGGGTCATGAAATGTGTATCCTTATATAATCTTTTCTCTTCACTAGCGCAAATATCCGGATAGTTCAAGGGGAACAAAAAAAGACTGAAGGCTGAAGACTGAAGGTTTATTTTGTGAGCCTTCGGCTTTTTATCTTAATAATATCAGTTTTCGGTCTTTCGTCTTTTGTCCTTCCTCCTTCCTCCTTCAGTCTTCAGTCTTCAGTCTTTTTTCTGATTGACAACCCTCCCGTCTTTGATAAAGTGACGCCCCTGTGAGGGAGACAACGAAATGATTGCGGTGGAAAAGGCGCTTAAAACTATTCTGACCGGTTGCCGCCCGCTGGGATTGGAAAAAGTTGATATTCTGAACGCCCGCGGCCGGGTGATCGGGGAGGATATTGATGCGCCGCACAATATTCCCTCCGCCGCCAACTCCGCGAAGGACGGCTATGCCGTGCGGGCAGGCGACACGAAAGGTGTGAAAGCCGGGAAACCCCTGAAACTCAAGGTGATTGAAACCATTTACGCGGGCGCAGTTCCCCGTAAAACCGTTAAAAGCGGGCAGGCTGCGCGCATTATGACCGGCGCGCTGATTCCCCGGGGTGCTGATGCGGTGGTTCGCAGAGAAGATGCGATCGAGTCGGCGGAGACGGTGTTGATTAAAATTGCCGCCTCTCCGGGGCTGGAAGTCCGTTTCCCCGGCGAGGATGTCAAGAAGGATGAACGGGTCATCGCGGCGGGAAGCGTTTTGCGCCCGGGGCATATCGGCATGCTGGCGGCGCTGGGAAAGTCATTTGTCAGTGTTTACCAGAAGCCGCGTGTGGCGATCCTTTCCACCGGCGACGAACTGGTCGATATTGAGATCGATCCGCCGTCCGGTAAAATTGTCAACTCCAACAGCTACGCGCTTGCCGCGCAGATTCTTGATTGCGGCGGCATTCCGATCATGCTGGGCATCGGCCGCGATCAGAAAGAAGAGCTTGTTGAAAAATTTCAGATAGCGCGAAAGGCTGACGTGATTCTTTCCTCCGGCGGTGTTTCGGTTGGAGATTATGATTTTGTCAAAGACGTGATGGGCGATATCGGCAACGCCATGCATTTCTGGCAGGTCGCCATGCGTCCCGGTAAACCGCTGGCTTACGGCGCAATTGACGGTGTTCCGCTTTTCGGTCTGCCCGGCAATCCGGTTTCCGTGATGGTTTCTTTTGAGCAGTTTGTCCGTCCCTTTCTGCTGAAAATGCAGGGGCATGCCCGGATTTTCCGTCAGACGTTCGCAGCTGAAAGCGCCCAGGATATTAAAAAAAGCGCTGGCATCAAACATTTCATCCGCGCCGTTGTTCAAAAAGAAAAAGGCCGTTACATTGCCCGTATCACGGGCAGACAGGGCTCCGGTATTTTGAAATCCATGGTGGCCGCCAATGCTTTTATTGTTCTTGATGAAAATGTTTTCGCCGTGAAAAAAGGTGAAAAAGTCGTTCTGCAGTTGCTTGATGATACGCTGATCCAAACGGATGTTTCCCGCTTCGATTAGGCGTTAATGGCAGGAGGTTAAGAGATTAAATTTTATGATTCGAGAAAGGAAGTTTATGCGTAAGCTGATTGTTTGTGTTTTTGTTTTACTGATGGCTTTGCCCGCCTGGGCGGCCCAGCCTCAGACTGAAGACCAGAAAACCCTTTATGCCCTGGGTGTTCATATGGCACGGCAGATGGCCATGTTCAACCTGTCCGCCGAGGAGGTCGAATATGTCAAAGAGGGCATGACGGATGTCGCCGCCGGTAAAAAATTAATTGCCGAACCGGAAGCCTATGGACAGAAGCTCAACGTGCTGGCTCAATCAAGGATGATGGCCACCGCGCAAAAACAAAGAGAACTGTCCAAACCATATCTGGAAAAAGCGGCTGCCGGGAAAGGCGCGCAAAAAACCGCAACCGGCCTGATCTATCAGGAAATCAAGGCAGGCACCGGTGCTTCTCCCAAAGCAGCGGATACGGTGAAAGTTCACTATGCCGGCACGCTGATTGATGGTAAGGAGTTCGACAGTTCCATCAGGCGCGGTCAGCCCATGGAATTTCCGCTGGGGCAGGTTATTCCCTGCTGGACCGAAGGCGTGGGCAGGATGAAAGTCGGGGGCAAGGCTAAACTGACATGCCCTGCCGATCTCGCTTACGGCGACCAGGGCAGGCCGCCCATTATCCCCGGCGGTGCGACGCTGATTTTTGAAGTCGAACTGCTGGACATAAAAGCACCTGAGGCGGCTGTGACCAAAACGCCCGCAGCCCCCAAGGCAGGCAAAAAGAAATAGTCCCGGGGCTGATGAACGGGGCCGGTCATCATTTTAATTTTTTTATGATCAGGTCTTCCCGGATAGATTGAACTCATTATCTCAGGGCAAAGAGCAATATAAATAAAAAGAGAAAAGAAAGGAATGATATGCGTAAAGTAATGATTGTCGTTTTGATAGCCCTTATGGCTGTTTGGGGTTGTTCACCGGAAGCGCCGAAAACAGAAGATCAGAAGGCCTTTTATGCGCTGGGTGTTCATCTCAACAAGCAACTGTCCGTTTTTGATCTGTCGCCCGAAGAGTTGAAGTTTGTCCAGCAGGGTATGTCCGATGCGTCCACCGGTAAGAAGCTGGTGGCGGAGCCGGAAACCAACATGCAGAAACTGGGTGAATTGGCTCAGGCTCGCCTGGCGAAAGCTACTGAAAAACAAAAAGCACAGGCCAAGCCGTTTTTAGAAAAAGCTGCTGCCGAAAAAGGTGCGCAAAAAACCGCTTCCGGTCTGATCTACAAGGAAATCAAGGCAGGCACGGGCGCTCAGCCTAAAGTTACGGACATCGTCAAAGTGCACTACGTGGGCACGCTGATGGACGGCAAGGAATTTGACAGCTCCATCAAACGCGGCCAGCCGGTGGAATTGCCGCTTAGTCAGGTTTTCCCCTGCTGGACGGAAGGTGTCAGCATGATGAAAGTGGGCGGCAAGGCTAAACTGGTTTGTCCGTCGGAAACCGCTTACGGCGACAGGGGACGTCCGCCTGTTATTCCCGGCGGCGCGACATTGATCTTTGAAGTGGAACTGCTGGATACCAAAGCGGCCACGGCGGCCGCCGTTCCTTCCATGCCGAAACCAAACGCCAGGAAATAATTTTACAGGAACCATTTATTCTTTACCATCTCTTGAGGGGCGGGTCGTAAACCCGCCCCTTGCTGTATTCGACCGGTTGGCCGCCCTGCCCGCAGTGATGATGCTCCGGATGTTGGGGATCCCTTTCCCTTTCTCCCACGGCCTCTTCTGCGTTGCGCCATTATGCTTTCAGAACTGCCTGATTAGTGAGCCTGAACAAGTATCCTGTTAATTTTAACAGATACGCGTTTTAAAAGTTAAGATCGATGATGTTCTTTCTTCGAAAAAATGCTAAGAAGAGCACAAATATTTTTTGCGCTTTTATCGATCAGTCTTGGCATAATGTGAAAGCGCTGGACGACTCTCTTATAAGATGAATACGATTCTATCTCTCTTATCGTTTCTCGCCGCGGCAATCTTTCTGTATTTCGGCACTCATGTTTTGCTGCTGAACGCCAGGGCGCGGGAAAATCGTTTCTTCTTTGGCCTGTGCCTTTGTTTTACCATCTGGTCTTTCGGATATACCTTTGTTTTTATCGCGCCGACGGAAGAAGCCCGCTGGTTCTGGTACAAGGTAGGGGCTCCCGGCTGGTGCCTTTTCCCCCCGCTGCTATTATGCTTTATTCTGAGCGTTACGAAGCGCAATCTTCAATTCAGCGGCGTAAAAAAATTATTTTTAGCGGCGCTTTTTATCCCCGGCTTTATCTTTTGTTATTACGTGCTAACCGATATTCTGCTCATAACCGGTTTTAAAGATACGCCATTGGGGATATGCGAAGTCGTCGTGCCGCACGGGTTTCTCTATGGGGCCTATGTTGTTTATATGTTCAGTGTTATGCTGGTCGGGCCGGTTCTTTTTGTGCACTGGAGAATCAGGACGAAAATCAGGAAAGAAAGAAAGCAGGCACTGATTATTTTTGCCACATGGGTTCCGACGATGATTTTCGGTCTGGCCGTCAATATTATCCTTCCCAGCATCGGCATTGCAACTCCCGCCGTAGCCTATCTGGGAATTATCATCTGGATCGGAGGCATCTGGCTGGCGATTACCCGCTACCGGTTGATGAGCTTTACCGCCGCTATTGCCGCGGAGAACATCATTGCCAACATTACCGATATAGTTGTTCTGGCCGATACGGATGGATTAATCATTGAGGTCAATAACAGCGCCTCGGCTCTGATTTGTACGGAGGGGCAAAACATTATCGGCCGGCATTATTCCACGCTGTTTGCCGAGGAGCATTTTCTCAAGGAAAGTTATGATCAGGCACAGGACCTGTCGGTTCTGCATCAGAGTGGAGACTTTCATCTTAAGAACCGTTCAGGTGACGTCATTCCTGTTTCCCTGACGCTCGGCGTCGTGAACGACAAAAGGGGTGAGATGGTAGGGCTGGCTTTAATTGTTCATGATTTGAGGCAGGAGAAGCAGCTCAAAAAAGATATTGAAGAAAGAAAAAAAGCAGAAGATGCGCTCCGCAAGAGCGAGGAGAAATACAGAGATATCCTGGTCACCATGGATGACGGATACTTCGAGACGGATCTGTCGGGTTGCCTTCGATTCTTTAATCCTTCCGTTGCCAAAATACTCGATTACACGGAAGAAGAACTTCTCGGCATGAATTATCAGAAATTTACCAGTCCTGTTCATGTCTCCAAGGTTTTTGAAACTTTCCATCGAATCTTTCTGACCGGTGAACCGGCAAGGTTTGACTGGCAATTCGTCAAGAGGGACGGTGAAATAGCCTATATCGAGGCTTTCATTAACCCGTTGAAAGACGTGAAGGGAATGGTCATCGGATTCAGAGGGGTGGGCAGGGATGTAACGGAACGGCTGAAGAATGAAGAGGAATTGCGGCAGGCGAAAGCCACGGCAGAAGAGGCGACCCGGGCTAAAAGCCAGTTTCTTGCCAACATGAGTCATGAGATCAGAACGCCCCTGAACGGCGTCATCGGCATGACCGAAATCGCACTGGATCTGAATACTGATGAAGCCCTTCACCGCATATTGAGCACGATCAACCGGGAGGCTGAATCGCTTCTGGACGTGATTAATGATATTCTCGATTTTTCCAAAATTGAAGCCGGCAGAATGGGGATCGAGTCCATCCCCTTTGATCTTCAAACCACATTCGATAATGTGGCAGACGGTTTTTCCGTGCGTGCCGCCCAGAAGGGACTTGAACTCATCGCTTTTCTCAACACCGATGTGCCGTCCCTGCTCATGGGAGATCCGGGCCGCCTCAGGCAAATTCTCGTCAATCTGATTGGCAATGCCGTCAAGTTTACCCCGGCGGGCGAGGTCTATTTGAAGGGCGAATTGCTTGAGGACTGGGGGGATGACGTCCTGATCCGTTTTTCCGTCAAGGATACGGGGATCGGCATTCCCAAGGACAAGCAGGACAGCATTTTTGAGAGTTTTACCCAGGCGGATGGATCAACAACGCGGAAATTCGGCGGAACGGGATTGGGAACGACCATTTCCCGCATGCTGGTGGAAATGATGGGAGGAAAAATCAGCCTGGAAAGCGAAGAAGGGCAGGGCGCAACTTTCCGGTTTGATCTTGTTTTCAGAAAACAGCCCCTGCCGGATGAACCGCAGTCCAAACGCCAGATTCTTTTTCAGGAACTGAACATATTGATTGTCGATGACAATCCCAATAACCGTTTTATTCTCCGGGAATATCTGAACCCCTGGGAGTGTCATATCGCCGAGGCCGCAACGGCCGCTGAAGCCCTGATGGTCCTTGACGCGTCGCATCAGCGCGGGGAAACTTTCGATCTTATTCTTTCGGATTATCTGATGCCGGAGACGGACGGATTTGAACTGGTCAGACGGATCCGCTCCCGGGAGGAATTCAAAAAGATTCCCTGCATCATTCTGACGTCAGCCGGAAGCAGAGGCGACGGGAAAAGCTGCCGGGATCTCGGCATTCAGGGATACCTGACCAAACCCATCCGGAGAGATGAACTTTACCATGCCATCGAAGATGTTTTAAGCGGCCCGGATGGTGCTTCCGGCAAAGCGGGAAAACTGGTGACGCAGCACACGATCAAAGAAAAACACAAGGGCCATGTTGTTATTCTTCTGGCGGAAGATTATCCGACAAACCAGCAGATTGCGATGAGTCATTTGAAGAATGCCGGTTATTATGTCGATCTGGCGGAAAACGGCGAACAGGCCGTCCAGGCCTTTACGGGGAAGTCCTATGATCTGATCCTGATGGATGTTCAAATGCCCGTGATGGACGGCTATGAAGCAACGATGGAGATACGGCGGCTGGAGGCGGACATGCAGGAAGCGAAGCGTATTCCGATTATCGCCATGACCGCTCATGTGATAAGGGAGCATATCGACAAATGCATGGAATCGGGAATGGATGCGTACCTGTCCAAACCGGTCAGAAGATCGGATCTGCTGGCCGTCGTTGACAAGTGGACATCCCGAACCTCCGTCATCAAGGGCGATCAGCCGGATCCTCCCGTGATTGAACAGAACAAAGATTGTGAAGAAAAAGCCGTCATGGATTATGATGCGACACTTCTTGAGTTCGGCAACGACAGGGATTTTCTGCAGGAAGTCATGGATGGATTTGCACAGAATGTTGAAAAGCAGCTGATTCTTATCCGGCAGGCTATCATTGATGGAGATGCTGCTCCGGCCGGCAGGGAATCGCACTCCATCAAAGGGGGGGCAGGAAATCTCAAAGCCCGTGAATTGGCAAAAGTTGCCGCCCTGATGGAAAAATTCGGTAAAACAGGAAACCTCCAGGGCTTGCGGGACACCCTGCCTGCAATGGAAGAAGCTTTCGAACGCCTCAGGCATTTCATGGCAACCGCCAGGAATGGATGCCTGTAAAAAAGATACGGTAAGCAGCAGGGTTATATCGTGATTCTACACTATATCTGATTGGAGCGGCAAATGAAGATATTGATAGCGGATGATGAACTCGTCAGCCGGAAGCTCATGGAACGGATCATGACCGGTTATGGCGAATGCGCAGCTGTGGAAAGTGGAAAAGCAGCCATCGAGGCATTTAAAACCGCATGGGAGAATCAGAAGCCTTTTGACCTGATTACCCTTGATATTTCCATGCCCGATATGAGCGGGCTGGACGTCCTTTTTCAAATCCGGGCCATGGAGAAACAAAAAGAAGTGCCGGCGGACAAGAGGACGATTATTATCATGGTGACGGCTTCGGCGGACAAAGATACGATCGTTACGGCCATTCAGACCGGATGTAACGATTATATCGCCAAACCCTTCGATCGCGACACCCTGGCAAAAAAGCTGATCAAGGTGGGGCTGATCAGTCCGTCGGAAACGAGTTCTGCAAAAGGCGGGATGAGCCCCGTTACAAAAGATGCAAAAACAAACGGGGGGCCTGCGGCAAATTCCGCGCATCCGGAAGGAAAGGTCCTTCTGAATGCCGTCAAGGATGTCATCGAAGCGTTCAAAAAAGGTAAAATCGAACTGCCCGCATTTCCCGCCCTCATCCAGAAGATTCAGGAGGTTCTCCGACTGCCCGATGTCACCCTCGAAGATATCGCCGCGTGCATCGAACAGGATCAGATTGTGACGCTGCGGCTCTTAAGTATGGCCAATTCTGTTCATTATGGAGGACAGGGCAAGGTCAAATCCATTGTTCAGGCCTTGACCCTCGTCGGCATAAAAGATACCAAAGGCATTGTATCCACCATCGCCATGAAATCGCTCTATAAGGCGGATAGCGCGCCGGTGAAAGCCGTTATGGATAAACTTTTTCATCATGCCATTGCAACGGCGTATGTGGCGCGGGCCATTGTTAAAAAACATAATGGCGAAGACGAAGACACGATATTTCTTCTGGGGTTGACCCATGATATCGGCAAGGTGCTGCTGCTGCATGCCATGACCTTGAATCTTGCCATGAAGGGCAAATCTCCGGAGTTCAAACTGGATGACATCATGGCAGTGATTCAGACGGTTCATGCCGGTTTCGGCGGCGCCGTCTTCCAGCGCTGGGGATTTGAAGAAAGCCTGATTAAAGCCGTTAGCACCCATGAAGCCCCGGAGATTTCCGCCGATTCGCGGAATATGGTTATTATTCTTTATCTCGCAAACATGTTGACACGCCGGATAGGCTTCAGCATGTTCGAAGAGCAACCCCCGGATTTAAGCGATGTCCTGCAACTTCTGTCGTTGAGTGAAGCGGATATCGACACCCTGCTTGCTGAAGTACAGGAAAAGGTGCAGGCAACCGTCAGCTCCATCTGAACGCTTGCTGGATGTGGTCTTGGCTCAAAACAAGGTGGTGTTGGAAATGAATACCTGCGGGGGAAACAGAGACGTCGCAACTCCGGACATGGCCTTTCCGGATAAATAATCCCGGTAATGAAACCTTATGGCTTGTTGTTAATGTTTTTTATCCGGTTGTCCCAGGACGGATGTTGATCCCAGAAACCGCCGCCGTCTTTGGTGGCGGCTTGCATGGATTGAAGAATTTCGATTTGCCGATCAAGAGAAATATTAAAGCAGCGGATAAGCGTTTCGGACGCCAGCTTGTCGGCTTCATACTCCTGGACCTTGCTGTAATTATTGGTGACAGCCGGATTGACGGCGTAATTGAGCAAACCGATTCCCGGAATAAAAGCACCGGCAACAATGAACGCTCCGGTTGTCGCAAGGCTGACCGCTTGTTTATTCTGGATGTGCTTCAATTTTATGTGAGAAAGTTCATGGGCGAGGACAAAGGTAATCGTGTCATTGTCAAACTGGAAAAGGCCTTCAGTGATAATAATGTTATCTTCTTCATTGACCCACGCGTTAGGTTTCTTGCCCGGATTAAGGCCCAGACGGAGGGTTTCCCCGTCTTTTTTTATGTCCATGCAGGCAACGGCGCTGGTGTAATTGGAAAGAATATCCGGTGTGCGTTCCTGAACGTGTTGCGGAATCACATAGGGCTTAATCTGCTGACCGGCGCAGGAGGCTGAAATCAAAATGGCAAAAATAAGGACAAATCTTTTCATAACTTCATTATCGCACACTTGTGATATTTGTCAAAGACTACCACGGATTCTCAACAATGCGGGCGATCGTGAACCGTGCAAACCCTTCCCTGCCGCAACGGCTTAATTCAGTTGTCTTATCGTCCATATTAGTAGGCATTACCTACTACTCTGCTTACAATTAATCAGTATTGTCATTACCGGTGCTATTCGATATTCCATTATAAAAACAAACAAAATTGAACAAGGAGGACACATCATGAATCAACAGGATTCGGAACAGGAATGGCATCAGTTGAAAGGCCGCATCAACAATTTTGTGGGCCGGTTTCTTCAAGATGATGTTCCGGCCATAGAACACAAGTCCAATGTCGTGGCCCTCCTGCAGGCGCCGCCGGAATACGTGAACATGGCCAAGATGGAAATGACGAACGATTTGTAAGAAATAATATCCTGAAGGGAGGGTAAACATAATGATTGGAGAAAAAGTCAGGCAGGCCATGAATGATCAGATCAAGCATGAATTGGTGTCCTACTATGTTTATTTATCAATGGTTGCTTATTTTCATTCCCAGAATCTGGACGGCATGGCGCACTGGATGCGTTGTCAGGCGCATGAAGAAATGATCCATGCCATGAAATTTTTTGATCACATTCTTGACCGGGGCGGGCAGGTGACCCTGCTGGATATCAAGCAGATCAAAACATCATGGAAGAATCCACTGGAAGCCTGGCAGAACGCCTATGAACATGAGAAATTTATTACGGGGAAGATCATCAATCTGACCAAAATATCCCGTGAGGAAAATGATTATACTTCGGAGCCCCTGCTCTCCTGGTTTTTAAACGAACAGATTGAAGAAGAAAAAAACACGGATAAAGTTTGTCGGGATCTGATCAGAGTGGAAGACTCCAAGGAAGGCATCCTGATGGTGGATCGGGAACTCGCGGCACGCGTCTTTCCGGCGGGATCGCCGCTTAATCCTGCGGCTTACAATGTTGTTGCGTGAAAATTAGATACGGCTGAAACGATCCGGATTCCTCCGCTGACACACGCGCATGAGCGATCCGGCGAAGACGAGTGAGAAATAGGACGCCTGGTTTAAAAACCACATAAGAAAAAAAAGGAGGACATGATTATGTTTGCACCGAAGAAAATTTTAGTACCGACGGATTTTTCTGTTTATGCGGATAACGCAATGAAACAGGCGATCGACATTGCTTTGCAGAATAAAGCCAAGATTTATCTCCTGCATGTGATCGATGATGGATTTCAGCAATGTGCCGTTGATTATTGTCTGAATGAAGGGGATGTGCGGAAAATTCTTGAAGACAGCATCAAAAATGCCAAGGAAAAACTCCAGCAGGAAGCTAAAAAAGTTATGGACGGAGACTCCGGCATCGAAATTATTTACGATACGAAAAGAGGCATCCCTTATGAAGAGATCCTCAAAGAACAGGAAGAAAAAGGCATTGATTTAATCGTCATTGCATCCCACGGAAAGACGGGCATTTTGAGCAATTTAATGGGCGGTGTTGTCGATAAAGTCATGAAGAAAGCCAAATGCCCCGTGTTGCTGGTGAGAAGCTGATCTTTGTGAAATTTAAAACGGCGGCCGGAGGGGCGCTTTTACCGGATAATGACGAAGCTCCGATCGGGCATCTTGATAAAAGCATCCCTGACCGTTCCAATCTTGAGAAGCAATCATCAATAAAAAAGGAGATGGAAATGAAAAAAATCACAATGTTCCTGGTTGTAGTCGGGGTGCTGGTGTTGGGAATCAGCGCCGTCATGGGGATGCATCATGCCGTTAAAATTCAAAAAAAGGATGGAATTGGAAAGTATCTTACGGATACGGAAGGTCATGCCCTGTATATGTTTAAAAAGGATTCAGCAGGAAAGAGCGCCTGCGCCGGTCCTTGTCTGGAAAAATGGCCCGTCTATTACCGGGAAGCGGTTGCCGCTCCCCAGGGAACAGAGGCGGCGGATTTTGGAACGATTACCAGAGGAGACGGCCTGAAGCAGACAACCTTCAGAGGCTACCCGCTCTATTACTGGGTTAATGACAAGAATCCCGGCGAAACCAACGGCCAGGGGGTGAACAATATATGGTTTGTTATCAATCCGGATAACTTCCCGGTTAAATAGCATCGATGAAGGACAGGGAACCGCTGTTAAGAATAATGCCATAAGGAGAAAGATCATGAATAACACCAAACCGGTTCTTGATGTCAGCTGGTTGAATAGAAATTGCAGCAAGACCATGCCGTATGGACTTTCCCTGGCTCCAAATCATAAAGCTGCACTTTCGGTTTTTAACATCATGGATACCACATGGCCCAATGGCTGGAATGCCACGCTGAAGAAGAAATCGGTTTTCGCCCGGCCGCTTTTGCTTGCTGCCGTTGTAATGGCCCTGATTCTCCTGATTTATGGCTTTGCCTCCGCCCATTGCGATACTTTGGACGGACCTGTTATTCAGGATGCGAGGAAAGCCCTGGCGGCCAAAGATGTCACGCCGGTGCTCAAGTGGGTGAAACAAAAAGATGAGAAAGCCGTTCGTACGGCCTTTGCCAGGGCCGAGCGCGCCCAGGGCAAGAAAAACGCCGACCAGGCGGAGCATCATTTTTTTGCGACCCTCGTCAAGATTCATCGGGACGGAGAAGGAGCGCCTTTTACCGGATTGAAACCGGCAGGTGACGTTTTGCCCGTCATTACGCAAGCAGATAGATCCCTGGCAGGCGGCTCTGCTGATGCCCTGGTCAAAATGGTCACGGACAATGTTGCAGCCGGTATTCAAAATCGTTTCGAGCGTGCGGCAGCGACTTACCGGCATAAGGATGACAGTGTCGAGCAGGGCAGGGAGTTTGTCGCAGCGTATGTTGAATATACACATTATGTGGAGCGGATCTATCTTGACGCAGCCGGCAAAGATCCGCATGACAAACATCATAAAGGGGCTAAAAATCCTGCTGCCAAGCATGATATGAAGAAAGGGCACATGCATTAGGTAAAAGACAGCATGGAGACCTTTGCCCGCGCAGAAAATACAGTCGATTAGCATGTTCACCGTTATCATCAGTTAAAGGAGATTGCTCCATGAAACGCAAAGCTTCAGCAGTATGGATGGGCGGAATAAAGGATGGCCGCGGATCTTTGACCACGGACAGCGGTGTCTTATCCGGGACACAATACTCATTTGTCAGCCGTTTTGAAAACGGCATCGGGACTAATCCGGAAGAACTGATTGCCGCGGCGCACGCCGGCTGCTTCTCCATGGCCCTGTCCGGACAACTGGGCGCGGCGGGGCTGACCGCCGATACCATCCGGACAACGGCAACCGTCACCATCGAAAAACAGGGCGACGGCTTTTCCATTACCGCTGTCCATCTTGACGTCAAGGCAAAAATACCCGGAGCATCCGGTGATGCCTTTAACGCAGCGGCAAAAAAAGCCAAAGAGGGATGTCCGGTATCAAAAGTACTGAATGCCAGCATTACGATGGATACCGTTTTGGAGCCCTGAGACCATAACGGTCCCGTTCAGGAGCGAACCATTCGAAAGAAATGCGGTTGCTGATGATGCCCGGTGCGGTATAATAATTGCCTGAAGGTGAGATGCGGGATGAAAAAGAAAGATTATCTCCGGTTGATATTGATACTGGCCGTCTTTTTCCTGGCGCTGGGCGGCTGGCTGCTTCATCTGAGAATCCATCCGGTTGCCGAAAACGCGCAGTATTGGATACCGGCCATAGCCGGATTGATCAGTGTGTTTATCATTCCCGTTCTATTTATCTTCCGCTCAACAATTCCTTTCGCCTACCTTCTCAACGGCATGACCGTCATCGTCGGCACCATTGCCATGACGCGTTTTTCCATTGAACATCCGCCGCAGGTTTGGACGTTCGGGACAATCCTGCTGGGAACGCTGTTTGCCGACATTGTGATTCTCTGGGGGAAATTTGCACTGGGCAAAGCCCTTTTTGAAATGGACGCCGTGATGAAACAACCCGATGGTGCGAGGCGAACCGGCAGATTTTTCCGTTTTCCGAACATGGGATTCTGGTTTGTGCACATGGTGACGTTAACCGCCGTTTACCTCATCGGTGTCTACTTCTGGAAATAAAAGGAGGATATCATGATGCAGTATTTCATGTTGTTCAAGCCGGGCTGGTGGGTATTGCATGGGCTGGCCATTATGCTGCTCCTCCTGATCGGCCATCTGTAAACCGTTTCGCTTTGCGGGCGTTTTTGTAAAGGCAACGCCTGAAACACGCGGTTGGGGAGTGATGGGTATTCTGCATGGAGCCGGTGAAGGGGCAGCATCAAAAAAAGAAGCCGTTATGGTTCCGATAAAAAAATCAACCCGCATCAAAATTCGGGCAGCCGTTGTGTGCAAACAGGACGGTCCGCTCAAAATCGAAACGCTGGAAATGGAAGGTCCGCAGGATTCGGAGGCATTAATCAGGATCGTGGCCTGCGGTGTATGTCATACGGATATCAGCATGGTGCACCACTGGGAGGCATCCGACGGACCGCTGGTGCTGGGTCATGAAGGGGCGGGCGTCGTCGAATTAACCGGAAGCAAAGTCAAGGCTGTGCGGCCCGGTGATCATGTCATTTTGTCTTATCAATCCTGCGGAACATGTCATCCATGCAAAAGCGGGAGACCGAATAAATGCCGTCGTTTTTATGAGCTGAATTTCGGTTTTCACAGAGCGGACGGGAGTAATGCCCTGGAGGCAAGCGGTGTGCGTGGCCACTTTCTGGGCCAGTCCTCCTTTGCTTCCCATGTCCTGGCAACGGAGCGCAACATGGTCAAGGTTTCCCGGAAACTGCCGTTGAAAGTTCTTGCACCGCTGGGCTGCGGAATGCAAACGGGGGCGGGTACGGTGATGAACATGCTGCATGTTCGCAGGGGTGAAAGCGTCGCCGTTTTCGGCACGGGTGCCGTCGGCCTTGCGGCCGTCATGGCGGCCCGTGTTGCGGGCGCCTGTCCGATCATCGGTGTGGATATTTCGCCATACAGGTTGAACGTCGCGCTTGCGCTGGGGGCGACGCATATCATCAACAGCCGTAAGATGAATGCGGCATCGGCCATAAGAGAAATTGCCGCAAACGGCGTGAATTACGTGCTGGAAACCACCGGCAACGACCAGATGCTTCATCTCACACCGGAGATTGCCGGAAAAAAAGGCACCATTGCCTTCTTCACCGGCAATGATACACCTGATTTTCTGCCCCGGGGGATGAAAGCCGTGCATGTTGTGGAAGGGGATTCCGTCCCGCAGATTTTCATTCCCCGGCTGATAAAATTATATCACTCGGGCCGATTTCCCTTTGATCGGCTTTTGAAGTTTTATGATTTTAAAGATATCAACCGGGCCATGAAAGATTCTTTGAGCGGCAAGACGATTAAACCCGTTCTACTCATGGAGAGATGATCTCACGGCCTTTGCGTCCGGAAGCCGGCATCTTACCTGCTTTCCGAACAGGAACGCGCCCCGGATCCTATTTCCCATCATGCTGAGTTTCCCAATTTTGCTTTGCGGCTGTTTGTCCAAACGGGATGATAGGCTTGACCTGCCAATCTGCTTACACTTTATCATCATTGTGTTCAGCCTCACGACGGCATAATTTACCATAGGGTTTCCGGAAAGAAGAAGCCAGCGGTTAACGTCGTCACCTCAATCAAAATGGCTAAAGGAATATCTTACATGCCGGGAAAATGATATGAAAAATGCAATGGAAGGAGAACAAGCTGAGCTTTCCGGTGACGGGAAAGATCCGGTTGCGGCAGGAGGCTACAAGACGGCCTCAGGCATCACCATCGATTTCCATTCTGCCGAATTCAATTTTCAAGACGACCTGAGCGATCTTAACGGAAACTGTCGAACCTTCCAGACGCTCGACGGTGTTGTAACCGCCGACATGCTTCATCAGATGAAGATCCGGCATTGCGGCGGCAATGCGGCTCTATCGTCCGACAAATCCGTTCTCCCGAACCATGCCGGACGGGGAAACGAAGCGGATGAATCCACAAATTTGCCGTCCGTGTCCGTGGCGCAATTTACGCTTTTTCAGGAGACCCGTTGTCTGCATGGACGCTCCCGCAAAAGCGGCTGCGGGCAATGTCTTGCGGTTTGTCCGCAGAAAGCCATCCAGTCCGCCGGAGGGAGAATATCCTTTAACCACGATATTTGCCGGGGTTGCGGCAGCTGCGCTCTGGTTTGTCCGACGGACGCCATTCAGCTGGTTTACCCCTCCCAAGCAGAGCGGCTGGATGCTTTAAGGCGCCTGCTGACCGGCCATGCCCCTGTCACAACACTGATCATTTCGGATGATGAAGACGACCGGTATGCAACATTCCCGATGGATGAATGCAGCCCCGATCATAAAATCATGGTAATGGATCATATCAGCCATGTCGGCGCGGAAATGCTGCTGGCCGCTCTGATATACGGGGCAGGCAATGTGGTTGTCGTCTGTGATCCGGAAAATACTCCGGCCGTGATTGACGCGGTCCGGTGGCAGACCCGGCTGGGCCGGGCCATCCTGCGCGGATTGGGAGCGCCCGAGGACAGAATTCGTTTTACCGTTCCACCCGACAACCATCAGTCTGAAAAAGAAATTTTTGTGGTACCGGACTGTGCAATGCCAGCGGATGAGCCTTTTCCATTGCCGGATGAGTTTTCTCATCAACCTGATAAACGAACACTGCTCAGAATGGCGGTACAGCGGCTCCATGACCGGTTCAACGCGCAGCAGCCCTCACTGCCCCTTCCGGATGGCTCTCCTTTCGGGACGATCGTGGTCGATTCGACCTGCACCTTATGCATGGCCTGCGTTGATGCCTGTCCTTCCAAAGCCCTGCTTGCGGCAGGCAGCGTGCCGAAACTCGAATTGATTGAATCCCGCTGCCACCAGTGCCGTTTGTGTGAGGACATATGCCCCGAAAAATCCATTCGTTTGCAGCCTCGTATGCTCTGTGATCCGGACAGGCTGGAAACCGCCGTGGCGCTCCATGAATCTCAAACGGCCCGGTGTATTGCATGCGGTATTCCTTTTGCCTCCCAGGCCATGATCAACCGCATCCAAAACAACCTTGCCGGCCATTGGATGTTCGGAAACGAACGGCAATTAAGCCGCCTGCAAATGTGCCGCACCTGCCGGACGCGGGATGCACTGCTTTCTGAGGATATGAAAACATGGAATCAATTTCCGGTACGATAAAAAAGAACCATCCGTGGTCCTGGATCAACTCCTATGCAGCCCTGCGCTCTGACGGCTATGCCCTGCTGGCATCTCTTCTGCAAGGCCCTCCGTCCGAAGTGATGATGGAGATCCTGATGACTTTATACTGGGATGCAGGGCTTCCGGAGAAGCTGGAAAATGCGTTTGCCGCGCTGAAGCTGGCAGGTCAGGCCTTTCAGCCGGCCGCCGTTCAAAAAGAATACAACCGGCTTTTCATCGGTCTCGGTTGCGGCCGGATCATCCCCTATGAGTCCTGGTATACGGAAAAAAAGATTCAGTCGGCGCCGCTGGCCGCTCTGCGCGCCGATCTGATGCACATTGGTATTGTAAGACAGGCGGACTGGCATGACTCGGAAGATCATGCGGGTGCGCTCTGTGAAATCATGGCCATCATTACCCGGAAACAAAGCGGCATCGATTATGTCGAACAGACGGCATTCTTTAACCGGCATATCACGCCGTGGATGATGCATTTATTTAGCGATATCGAGGAAGCCGCAAACGGCGCTTTTTACCGGTCCGCAGGCCGATTCGGCGGATCATTTCTGGAAACCGAAAGCGTCTTTCTGCCTGATGCGGCAAAAAACCATAATTTTACCGGGGAAGGAGAATAGTGCGATGGAAATCAAAGTCTCAAGCGGCCGGCGGACATTCCTTAAGCGAGCGGTGTTGCTGGGCGGATCCGCCCTCTTCGCGGGGGTTAGCAAAAAAATTGTGTCCGATCCTGCCACTCCCGACAAAGAGCCGAAGCCTGCGGATCAGGGTTACCGGCTGACGGCTCATATCAAAAAATATTATGAAACGGCGGGTCAATAAACAACGATCGATAAGAGACTGGAGGAATGACACTCATGAAATCATCCAATAAAAAACGGTTCGAGCGGGTTTCCTCCGAACCTGCATCTCCCGATGGCATCAACCGGAGGACTTTTTTGATCCGGGGCGGGGTGGCGCTGGGAAGCGGCGCCTTGATCAGCCTGCTGCCGCTGGCCTGTATGAGGCAGGCAACCGACGAGGAAAAGAGAAATTTCCCGAAGCCCGATGAGCAGACCCAGTACCGGCGCACCATCTGCACCCACTGTTCCGTCGGCTGCGGCATTATCGCCGAAGTTCAAAACGGCGTCTGGACCGGCCAGGAGCCGGACTACGAGTCGCCTTTAAATCTCGGAGCACACTGCGCCAAGGGTGCAGCCGCCAGAGGCCACGGCTTCGGCCACAAGCGCATCAAATATCCCATGAAGCTGGTCAATGGCGTCTGGACCCGTCTGTCCTGGGAGCAGGCGATCAATGAAATCGGCGACAAACTTTTGAAAATCAGGCGGGAATCGGGGCCGGATGCCTTATTCTTCTGCGGATCGTCCAAAGCGAGCAATGAAGGCGCTTACCTGCAGGGGAAATTCGCCGCTTTCTGGGGCACCAACAACGTCGATAACCAGGCGCGCATCTGTCATTCCACGACTGTGGACGGTGTGGCCAATACCTGGGGATACGGCGCGATGACCAATTCCTATAACGATATGAGAAACAGCAAGGCCATGCTGTTTCTGGGGAGCAATGCCGCTGAAGCGCACCCCGTTGCTATGCAGCATGTCCTGCGCGCCAAGGAAGCAGGGGCGAAGATGATTGTGGTCGATCCGCGCTTTACCCGCACGGCCGCCCATGCCGACATTTACGCCCGCATCCGGTCGGGCACGGACATTCCCTTCATCTACGGCCTGCTGTGGCACGTGTTCAAGAACGGCTGGGAAGACAAGGAGTTTATCGCCCAGCGGGTTTATGCCATGGATGACATCCGCAAAGAAGTGCAGAAATGGCCGCCCCAGGAAGTGGAGAATGTCACCGGGATACCGGAAAAGCAGGTATTCGAGATCGCCCAAACGATGGCGCAGAACCGGCCCGGCACCATTGTCTGGTGCATGGGCATAACCCAGCACCATATGGGGAGCCATACGGTCCGTCTCTTCAGCATCTTCCAGCTGGCCCTGGGTAACATCGGCATGTCGGGCGGCGGCGCCAATATTTTCCGCGGCCACGACAACGTGCAGGGCGCAACGGATGTCGGGCCGAACTGCCATACGCTGTCCTGCTATTACGGCCTGGCCGAAGGTTCCTGGCAGCATTGGGCCAGAGTCTGGGGCGTTGATTACGAATGGATCAAATCCCGTTTTGACATGACCAGACAGTATGACGCCGGCGGCGGCAAAATGGCTTATACCATGAACATCCCCGGCATTCCGGTTTCGCGGTGGATCGACGGGGTGATGGAGGCCAAGGATAATCTCTCGCAAAAAGACAACCTTCGCGCCGTTATCTTTCAGGGGCATGCCGCGAACAGCCAGACACGCGGCGTGGAAATGAAAAAGGCGTTGGAGAAACTGGATATGGTCGTGATCTCGGATCCGTACCCGACGCATATGTCGGTTATGAGCGATCGTAAAAACGACACCTATCTGCTCCCGACCTCCACACAGTATGAGAGCGCAGGCTCTGCAACGGCGTCCAACCGGTCGCTGCAGTGGCGTGACAGGATCATTGAGCCGCTTTACGAATCCCTGCCGGACCATGTTATTCTTTACAAACTGGCCAGGAAACTGGGCTTTGCCGATCAGATGTTTAAAAACATCAAGGTCGTAAACGATGAACCAGTCATTGAAGATGTTTTGAGGGAAATTAACCGCGGTGCCTGGACGATCGGCTATACGGGCCAGAGCCCGGAGCGCCTCAAGATGCATGCCAAATACCGGGGAACTTTCAATACCCTGACTCTGAAAGCCGATGCGGGCCCCTGCAAGGGCGACTATTACGGACTGCCCTGGCCCTGCTGGGGCAAACCCGAAATGAAGCATCCGGGCACACCCATCCTGTATGATCCGAGCAAGCCCGTGGCCGAGGGCGGCTCTGTTTTCCGGGCCGCCTGGGGAACGGACTATAATGGCCAGAACCTGCTCGCCAGCGGCGCGTATGCAAAAGGATCGGACATCAAAGACGGCTACCCGGAATTTACCGCGGATATCCTCAAAAAACTGGGCTGGTGGAATGATCTGACCGAAGCCGAAAAGAAGGAAGCGGAAGGCAAAAACTGGAAGACGGATCTCTCCGGCGGCATTCAGCGGGTAGCGATTAAACACGGCTGCGTGCCTTTCGGCAACGGTCGGGCCCGCTGCAACGTATGGACCTATCCTGATCCTATTCCCGTCCACCGGGAGCCGCTGTATACCCCGCGCTTCGACCTGGCCAAAAAATATCCGACGTATGCCGATCGCAAAGCGTTCTTTCGGCTGCCCACGCGCTACGCATCGATTCAGTCGGTCAACCACAGCATCAAATATCCACTGATTTTCACCAGCGGCCGGCTGACGGAATTTGAAGGCGGCGGCGAGGAACAGCGTTCGGAGCCCTGGCTGGCCAAGCTTCAGCCGGAGATGTTTGCGGAAATCAATCCGAAAGACGCAGCCGATGCCCATATCACGAATTGGCAGTATATCTGGCTTGAAGGCGCCGAAGGCGGCCGGATCAAAGTGCGGGCCATGATTACAAAGCGGGTCGGCCCCGGAACCGTCTGGACGCCCTTCCATTTCGGTGGCTGGTTTCAGGGGAAAGATCTTTATGACCGCTACCCGGAAGGTCTGGCGCCCTATGTCCGCGGTGAATCCTGCAATACCGCCACCACCTATGGATACGATTCCGTCACACAGATGCAGGAAACCAAGGCAACGCTTTGCCGCATTACACCGGCATAGGCCCGGGGAGCGAGATGAATGCCCGGCGAAATTATTTTCTGCGGAAAATAATTTCCGCTTATGAAAAGGAGACGAACCATGGCTAGAATGAAATTTCTCTGTGACACCGAACGCTGCATTGAATGCAATGGCTGCGTTACGGCCTGCAACAATGAGCATGATGTGCCGTGGGGTATCAACCGGCGTCATGTGGTTACCCTGAAGGACGGGGAGCGCGGCGAAAAATCCATCTCCGTGGCCTGTATGCACTGCACGGACGCGCCCTGCGCTGCGGTCTGTCCAGTCGATTGTTTTTATACAACTCCGGACGGCATTGTGCTGCATGACAAGGATCTGTGCATCGGATGCGGCTATTGCTTCTATGCCTGTCCGTTCGGCGCGCCGCAGTTTCCGGAAGAGAATTCTTTCGCGGCCCGCGGCAAAATGGATAAATGCACTTTCTGCGCGGGAGGGCCGGGGAAGGACAATACGGTTGAAGAGTATAAAAAATACGGCCGCAACCGGATTGCCGAGGGCAAACTGCCGCTGTGCGCCGAGATGTGCGCCACCAAGGCCCTGCTGGCCGGGGACGGCAATGTCGTTTCCGAGATATATCTGGAACGCATTACCCGGCGCGGCAGCCGCCCCGAAGCATGGGGATGGGAAACCGCTTACAATTTTAAATCAGGCAGGGGGAAAAATCCATGAAGCTCAAATACACTATGATATTGGCGCTGATTGCTTTGATGGGATTTTCGGGATGTTCTCCGGAACCCCGCAGCGTCACCATGCATGAACCAGGTGTTTATAAGGGCGTTCAGGATCCGGTGCTGGTGCAAAACCAGCAGCAGGAATTGATCAATCGCTTGAAACTTGTGCAGACCGATCGCTGAAAAAGAGGAGGCTTTATGACAACAAAAAGCAGCAATCTGCCCGTCAGGCGCCTTGTGATCATGGCAGTGCTTCTGTCGCTTCTCGGCGGAGTGATGTCCTATCAGGTGGTTGGTTCGGATCCAAGCAACCCGCGGGCCAATGTCTGGAGAGCCGTCCGGGATGGCCTGCCGGCTTATACATCGACGCCGGCACAGGGTCACACCGTCCTGATTCAAAACAGTGGCGAGAACTGGCGTGAAATCCGCAACGGGCTTGTCGCCAGGTTTTCTCCCTGGATCATCGTGCTGGCGCTGGCGGGCATGGCCGTGTTTTACCGGACGGTGGGACCCGAAAAATTAACCAGACCCCGGTCCGGCGTGAAAATCGTCCGTTTCACGCTTCGGGAACGGATCGTGCACTGGTATACGGCGGCGCTGTTTATTGTCATGGCGGTTACGGGTTTGAGCCTTCTTCTGGGACGGTACCTTCTGATACCGGTGTTCGGCCACTGGCTCACGTCCGGATATCTCGAGGCGGCAAAAGTGCTGCACAATTATGGCGGACCGCTCTTGCTCATCGGATTCCTGCTGGAGTTTATCCTCTGGGTCCGCTTCAATATTCCCGAAAAGATCGATCTGGCGTGGTTTAAGACCATGGGAGGGATGATCGGCCACGGGACCCCGCCCCATATCGGCAGAGTCAACGCCGGGGAGAAGGGCTGGTTCTGGCTGATCTTCATTTTCGGCAGCGCCGTGGGAATCACCGGGGTTCTGCTTGATTTCCCCATCTGGAATCAGAGCCGTTTCACCATGCAGGTAGCTCACATCATTCATGCCTCAGTCGCCGTCATCTTCGTTACGGTTTCCTTCGGCCACATCTATATGGGCACGCTGGGCGTGGAAGGGGCTTTTGAAGCCATGTGGACGGGTTCAGTGGATGCCGTATGGGCCCAGCAGAACCATGATCTCTGGTACGAAGAAATGACCCGGGAGAATGCCGGAAAACCGGATTCGGAAACACCCTGACGGCCGCAAGCCGTCTTTGATCACCCGGGCGACACAAAACCTGCAAAACAATATTCGACAACGAGGAGATGCCGGTCATGAAAAAAATGATTATTTTTGTCATGTTTCTTGTCGCGTCTATGCTCATGATGGCGGGTGGCATCACCGTCGTCGCACAGAATAAATATGAACTGAAAGCGCCAAACGGAATATCTTTTTCCGAGATCAGGGGATATGAAACCTGGCAGGTCATCGCGCCGAGCTACAGGACGGACAACCATGAAGTCAGGATCATCCTCGGCAATCCGGTCATGATCAACGCTTATCAGGAAGGCATCCCCGGCAACGGCAAACTTTTTCCCGACGGATCCACCATCGTAAAAATAGGCTGGTCGGACAGGAAAAATCCCGATTTTCCCGCTGCTCTGGAGCCTGACGTTCTCAAAAGAGTTGAGTTCATTATCAAGGATTCCCAAAGATTCCGTGATTCCGATGGCTGGGGATATGCGCGGTTTGTGTATGATGCCAAAACCTCAACCTTTGCACCGTTTGGCAAAGATGCCTCTTTCGTTCAGGACTGCCATCAATGCCATACGGCTGTGAAACAGAAAGATTTTATCTTTACCGGTTATCCCCGCCGGTAATCTTACTCCGTGAAGGAGGTGCGCGATTACCTGTTGTAAAAAAACAGGCGGATGACGGCTTTGAGGTATGGTTCAGCTACGGGTATGCACTGATTTTCCCATCCACGCCGCTTGCGGAGATATTTGGGTTTTGTGCCGTGGCCTTTGTCTTTTTCTGATGATCGCGGGGGCATTATCGTCCTTGTTCTTTCAACGGCGGAACCGGCAAAAAAATATTCCATCCAGATATAAATTGTCAGAAAACGCACGTTCCGGGTACCCGATGAAGAAGATATTAACCATTGAGTGCAGCCCCCTGAATTTGTTAGTATTATCTTATATGGTAGGCATTACCTACTGTTTCCCTCACACTTAATCAGTATTGTTTTTGTCCCCAGCTCACATTAGTCTGCCGGAAGAGAAAAATATCAAAGAAAAGATGACGACCATGACAATCGTTGTCCCGCTTCAACGTGTAAAAATTGGAAGCGGCAAAAGTTAAATTATGAAGGAGATATGAAATATGAATCATCAACTGATGGCCGGAGAAGTGATCGGATTGGACAACGTGTTACCGGACAATACATATGGTGCAGTCAATACGATTTGGGACCAATCGGCAAAAATATATGCCTCTGTGATTGATAATGCCGGTTTACTGCCCGATGACAGGGAAAAAACCAAAGGGGTTTCAACGTATAAAAAAAATCACGCGGCCTCCCGTTTTAACAATAAAGCGAAAGCCCGATTGAAAAAGTTTACGCTTGCCCGCCTGCAGGAAGAGCATGCGCTGTGGCTGAAATAACGCAGCCGGTTATGAAAGGCCGGCGATGCTGATTTTTTATACTGACACAATGATTGGTCGAAACGATCCGTAAGAAAGCAATATGCTTATGGTGGAAACACCGTACGATATCATCAGGGAGGGAAATTATGAGCATGGCTGAATCTTTTAATCGATCGGGGTTTGCGCGATTCATCAATAGTACGGCCGGCCGCGTTTTACGCCTGATTGCCGGCGCCGGATTGCTCGCAGCCGGTTACCTGTTCAGAGATCATCCGCTGGGAATCATCGCCATGGTCTTCAGTCTTTTGCCGCTGAGTGCCGGAGCATTCGACCTTTGCTATGTCAGTGCCATCCTGGGCGGCCCATTGTCCGGGGCAAAGATCCGGGCGTCGCAGCAAAAGTAGTCCCGCGCGGCAGCCGGATTAGTCTTGCGGAGACAATGGTTGCAGCGGACCCTTTTCACTGAATGATGCCCGGCTGAGGCGGGAAACGATATCGCGGGCCCGCCGGTTCTGAATCAGGATCAGGTCCTTCCTTGACTGCTTTCTAAGTCGGAGAGAATAACTATGAAAAAACTTTTAACCTGTCTGGTAATATTAAGTTTTGTTTTGGGTTGCCAGAACGGCAATACCCAATCAGCGGAGGGGAAAAAAATGACGCCAACTCAGGAGACAAAAAGTGAGAAAATAGCCACGCTGGCCGGCGGGTGCTTCTGGTGCGTGGAAGCAGACCTGGAGAAGCTGCCGGGCGTGATCAAGGTTGTTTCCGGTTATACGGGCGGTCAAGGGGCCGGTCCGACCTATGAAACCTATTCGAGAATGGGCTACATTGAAGCCGTTCAGGTTTATTACGATCCCGGCCGGTTATCGTTTGAACAGATTTTGAACTATTTCCTGAAGCATATGGATCCGACGGATGCGGGCGGACAATTTGCGGATCGCGGTCCGGCTTATCGCAGCGCCATTTTTTATGCAAACGCTGAAGAAAAAAAGACCGCTGAAAATGTTCTGGCCGCTCTGGGAAAGTCCGGAAAATTCAACAGACCCATTGTTACGGAAATCCTGAAACTGGACACATTTTATCCGGCGGAGGAATACCACCAGGATTATTACAAAAAAAACCCGCTCCGTTACAAATATTACCGCAGCGGCTCGGGTCGTAACGTCTTTCTTGCGAAAATCTGGGGAAACGACTCGACCACGGAACCCGTCTCAGGCAGCAGTTACAAAAAGCCCGATGACGCCACGTTAAAAAAGAAACTCACTAAAATGCAGTATGAAGTCACTCAGAAAAACGGCACCGAGCCACCTTTTCAAAATGAGTACGATAAGAACAAGCGGGAAGGCATCTATGTGGATATCGTATCCGGAGAACCCCTTTTCAGCTCACTGGACAAATATGATTCCGGCACCGGGTGGCCCAGTTTCACCAAACCCCTGGAGCCGTCCGCCGTTGTGGAAAAAGAAGATCGCAGCCTTTTTACCACACGGACGGAAGTGCGCAGCAAACACGGTGATTCTCATTTGGGGCATGTCTTCCCCGACGGACCTAAGCCTACCGGCCTGCGTTATTGCATGAATTCGGCGGCCCTTCGTTTTATTCCCAAAGAAGATCTGGAAAAAGAAGGTTACGGCCGGTATCTGAAATTATTTACACCGGTTCAATAAACTGTTTTGCAGATGCCGGAACGTTCTGCGAAGCACAGCGCGCCGCTGAGCTTTTTCTGCCCGCCTGATCGGGTTATTTGAGACGGGTGATTTCGGAAGCTTAGCCGGGAATTGCACAGGCGCGATCAGCCGCATGAGCCATGAAATTCGGCGGCGAAACAGGAAAAAATTATATGGGGAAATTTGATTTTGATCTGATGGTGATCGGAGGCGGCGGAGGCGGCATCACCGCTGCCAGGATGGCGGCAGGTCTTGGCAAACGAACCGCCATGGTGGATAAAAAAAAAATCGGTGGTGAATGTACCTGGTCCGGCTGCATTCCCAGTAAGTCGCTGCTGGGTTCGGCCAAAGCGGCGCAAATGATCAGCAGGGCCGAGCAGTTTGGCCTGACCCTTGAGGGGTCTGTCCGTGTCGGCAATGGCCGGGTTATGGAGAGCGTGCGGGCCATTGTACAGGACATTTACGATACGGAGAGGCCCGGGCATTTTCAAAAGATGGGCATTACCGTCATCGAAGATGCGAAGGTGTCCTTCGTCAATGAAACGGTTCTTTCCGTAAACGGAAAGAATCTGTCCGCCGGGAAATTCATTATTGCCACCGGTTCCGGCCCGCTGGTCCCGCCCATACCGGGTCTTGAACAGCTGAACTATTTTACCAACGAAACAATCTTCTCCATGGAAAAAATCCCTGCCTCCCTGATTATCCTGGGTGGAGGCCCCATCGGCGCCGAATTGTCCACTGCCTTTACCCGGTTGGGTGTAAAAGTGTCTCTGGTGGAAATGGCGCAGACCATCCTGATCCGTGAAGACCGCGAGCTGGTGGATATCCTTACTGAGAAGTTGACAGGTGAGGGCGTCTCGATCCTGACCGGCGCGAAAGCCGTCTCGGTTAAGGGATCGGAACACGGCATAACCTTGTTTTATGAAAGAAGCGGCGCCCCGGGCAGGATAACGGCGGAGAGTCTCCTGGTGGCCGTCGGCCGGAGGCCCCATACGGATGGCCTCAACCTGGAAGCGGCAGGCGTTGCTTATGATACAAAAGGCATCCGGGTGGATGAATATCTCCGGACAACCGCAAAAAATATTTATGCCGCAGGCGATGTTGTGGGTCCGTATCAGTTCAGTCATGTAGCCAACTATCAGGCTATTACGGCAACGGCCAATGCGCTCCTGCCCATCCACAGGAAAGTAAACTATGACCACATTCCCTGGTGCACTCTGACTGACCCGGAGCTTGCCCGCAGCGGGGCGACCGAACAGGAGGCAAAAGAACGACATGGATCGGGTGTCCGTGTCTACCGGGTTCCGTATTCGGGTATTGACCGGGCCGTTACCGATCGCGTAAAATCAGGTCTGGCGAAAATTATCTGCGATAAAAAAGGAGCCATTCTGGGTATTCATATTCTGGGGGAGAGGGCGACGGAAGTCATGCACGAGTTGCACGCGGCCAAGTCACTGGGGATACCCCTTTTTAAACTCGACCGTGTCATCCATGCCTATCCGGCTTATAACGACATTGTGAAGCAAGCCGCCCGCAGCGCCTATATCGACAGAATACAGGCAAATCCGTTTGTCCGGTTGATAAAATTATTCAGGAGATCAAAATGAAACCGGCTTATCCCAAAATTCTCATCGCACTGGGATTTGCGGCTATCCTGGTCCTGATTCGCGTTTTCGGATGGGATCAACTTTTAAGCATGGAGGTTTTCCGGCAGCATCGGGATCAGCTCCTTACGTTTACCGGGGAGCACTATCTTTTTACCGTGGCAATTTTTATGCTGATCTATATTGCCGCAGTGGCTTTGTCGATTCCCGGCGCAACCGTTCTGACGCTCACCGCCGGTTTTCTTTTCGGTTTCTACGGCTTGATTTATGTGAACATTGCCGCTTCCCTGGGCGCTGTGATGGCTTTTCTGGCGGCGCGGTATCTGCTCGGTGACTGGATTCAAACGCGTTACAAAGAAAAACTTGCGTCATTCAACAGCGAGATTGCCGAAAATGGCCGCCATTACCTGCTGACAGCGCGATTGGTTCCGGTCTTTCCCTTCTTTCTCATCAATGTTCTTGCCGGGTTGACCCGCGTGCCGCTCGCAACTTTCACCTGGACCACGATGGCCGGCATCCTCCCCGGTTCTTTTGTTTATATTTACGCCGGCCGCCAGCTGGGAATCATCGATAAACCCGGCGATATTCTTTCCTGGCCGGTCATGACGGCCTTTGTTCTTCTGGGCATTCTGGTCATCAGCCCGGTGCTGGCGAGGAAACTGATGAAAAGCAAAAGCGGAAAACCTGCGGAACTTTCCGCCAAGAATTGAAAGGAGATCACCATGAAAGTGCTGTTCTGGTTATTGCCGGCGTTGTTCCTCACGAGCGGATCGTGTTTTGCGCAAAGCGGCTCCCCGTTCAGCGGTTCTGGCGGCGGCCCTCTTAAAGTATGCCCGAAAAGTCCCAATTGTGTTTCGTCGCAGGCCGGTGATTCCGGACATGCTGTTGCTCCGCTAGTCTATACCGGCAGCCGCGCCGAAGCCTGCGCGAAACTGAAAAAAGTGCTGACTGAGATGACGCGGATGAAGATTGTCGAAGAGAAAGATGATTATCTTCACGCGGAGGCCAGATCATTGATCTTCCGGTTCGTAGATGACGTCGAGTTTTATTTGCCTGCTCCGGAAAAGGTGATTCATGTGCGCAGCGCCTCCCGGGTCGGCTATTCCGATATGGGAGTCAACCGCAAACGTGTTGAAGAAATACGCAGGAGATTCGTAAAATAACCGGGGCGGACCCACTCATGGACGTGAGCATTATCTTATATCAAGAGAGAAGTGAACGATGGATAATCTGAAGCGCATGTTCGATCCGGCGACGATTGCTGTCATCGGTGCCAGTGAAAAAGAAGGATCTCTGGGGAGGGTCCTCATCGACAACCTCCAGGCCTGCAAGGAGCGAAAGATCTTCACGGTCAATCCCAACCAGAAGACGGTGTGTCATTTCCATTGCTATGACAGCATCGGGGACATCCCCGAACATATCGATCTTGCTATTGTAGCCTCCCCCGCCACCACCGTGCCGGGGATTGTCGATGCCTGTGGGCGGGCCGGCGTGGACGGGTTGATCATCATTACAGATGGGTTCCGGGAGGCAGGCATCGAAGGCCGCCTTCTCGAGGAAGAGATCATCCGCATTAAAAAAAATTACCCGCTGAGAATTCTCGGACCATCCTGCCTGGGTGTGATCCGGCCCCATGCGGGCCTTTGCGCATCCGGCCTCAGCTCCGTCCCCGAAATGGGCAATATCGCGCTTCTGACCCAGAGCAGCGCCTTTGAGAAAACCCTTTTTGACTGGGGGATGCATGCCCATGTCAGCTTCAGCATGCTGGCTTCCCTGGGGTCGGGCATCGACATCGACTTCGGCGATCTCATCGATTATCTCGGCAACGATTCGCACACGCGGAGTATCATGATCTATATGGAAGACCGGATCGGCGATATTAAAAAATTTGCCAGCGCCGCCCGTGGATTTTCCCGTTACAAGCCCATCGTCCTTTTGAAACCGCCCCCTGTGCCGAACGGCTTCCCAGAAAAGCAATCCCACACGGATATGCTGGCCGGACCGGAGGATGTCTTTGACGCTCTCCTCCGGCGGTTGGGCGTCGTCCGGGTCCGGGAAGCGCAGGATCTCTATAATACGGCTGATGTCCTCTATTCACGGAATCTCCCCCGTGGACCCAGGCTGGCCATTATTACCAACACAACCGGCGCAGGCCTGATGGCGGCCAACCGGCTCCGGCGTTCGGGAGGCGCGCTCGCTCAATTGTCGGATGAAACGGTCGCATCGCTGAACGGGCTGCTGCCGGCTTCCTGGAATCGGGGAAATCCCGTGGATATTCAAAGGACAGCCGATGCCAGGCGTTATGAGAATACCCTGCAAATCTGCCTCGGCGATCCGGGTATTGACGGCATCCTGGTTCTGTTTGCCAGAATGGATGCAGTCGATGATGAGGAGCTGGCAGGCACGCTGACCTCTTTTGTCAAAAACGCCTCCAAACCGGTTATCGCCAGCTGGCTGGGACGTGAGGAGGTTAACCGCGGCCGGGATATTCTGCTGAAAAGCGGCGTCCCCGTCTACGATACACCGGAAGCGGCCGTGCGGACCTATCTGTATATGTATGATTATGAACGAAACCTCCGCGATCTGAACGAAACACCGTCCGAATTGTCGGTGGACGAAGCGCCGTCCAAAAATCATCTTAAATCGCTGGTCCGCCGCGTTTCCCGGGAAAACGGTTTTATTCTGACGGATGAAGACTCCCGAAAATTCCTGACCAATTACGGTATTCCCCTGATTCAAACCTTTACGGCCCTGAATGCGGAGGAAGCCGCAGGTTATGCCCATACAATCGGATATCCTGTCGTACTCAAAATATCCTCCCCGGATATCATCTTCCGTCAGGATGTGGGAGGCGTCGTCCGCGGCATCACAACGCCTTCCGAATTAAGGAGGGAATACGACCGGCTGATCGAACGCGTCAGAGAACGCCAGCCCGGGGCGGCCATTCATGGTGTTACGGTTCAAAAGATGGTCGAGGTCATCGATTATGAATTGATTCTGGGGGCAAAAAAAGATCCGGACTATGGTGCGGTGATCCTCTTCGGCATGGGGGGGATCGGGGTGGAGATCTTCCGGGACTTTGCCGTAGGACTTCCCCCCCTGAACCAGGCTCTGGCCAGAAGACTCATGGAGGATACCAGGGTCTATAAGATGCTGCAGGGCTACCGGGGGAAAAAGCCGGCAGATCTGCGGCAGTTGGAACAAATCATCGTGAGCCTCTCCAATCTGATTGTCGATTTTCCGGAGATTCTCATGATGGATATGAATCCCCTGGCCATCAGCGACGGAAAGGCTGTAGCCCTTGACGCCCGGATCATTCTTGACCGGCCCGACGGCCTGAAGGAAACGCCTTATCCGCATCTGGTCATTACCCCTTACCCGGCGCGTTATATCACGCGGTGGCATCTCCGGGGCGGCACGGAGGCCATCCTCCGCCCCATCAAGCCCGAAGACGAACCCCTGGAACATGAGATGTTCACCTCCCTTTCCCCGGCCACGCTGCGGGAGCGGTTTTACCAGACCATCAAGACCATTACTCATGAAATGCACGCCCGTTTTTGTAATATCGACTATGACCGCGAAATGGCCATTGTGGCTGAAATAAACGAGAAGGGGAAACGGCGGATCATCGGCATCGGAAGCTTTGTGATCGAGCCGGACAGCAGAAAATGCGAGTTTTCCGTTCTCGTCCATGATGATTATCAGGGACAGGGTCTTGCCGCCAAATTGGTGGATGTCATCATCGGCATCGCCGATGAAAAGGGTCTGGAGGAATTCTATGGCTACATCGAGCCTTCGAACCGCAAGATGGTCAACCTGACAGCAAAACTGGGCATGGCCCAGAATAAAACGTCTTATGATCTGTTGAAAATGACTTTGCACTTGAAGTAAGCTTCTTTTCAGGGCATCCCGGCAGCGCGGAGTCCTTCAGAGGGAAGGCCTCGGGACGGACAGGCTGACAGACCGGGAAGTCTGCAAAGGATGTCATGAGTTTTTTAAAATGCCTGACCTGAGAAGTTGGGTTCCTGGATGGAATAATGGTGACAGTCAATAGGTTAATCCGATAAAAAACGTACGGGGAGGTGAGCGATATGAAATTACAGAAAGCGATAGACAAAATTTTAATGATCAGTTCGTTTGTGTTCCTGTCTTTGACCGGCGCCGGCGGGACGGCTGCCGGAATGGCATGGATGGATGACGCGGCCATCAGCGGGTATGATGCTGTTTCCTATTTTACGGCCGGCAAACCGGTGAAAGGCAGTGCGTCATTTACGTATAAATGGCATGGCCTTACCTGGCATTTTTCGACGAAAGAAAATCTGGATTTATTTACGGCCGGTCCGGAAAAATACGCGCCGCAGTATGACGGCTATTGCGCCTGGGCCATGTCGCAGGGTCGTCAAGCCCGCACGGACCCTGATGTATGGCAGATGGTTGACGGGAAACTTTATCTGAATTGCAGCCGGTCCGCGCATGAAAAATGGAGCAGGGATATTCCCGGCCATATCAGGAAGGCGGATGTAAACTGGGTGAAGTTCTCCGGCGGAAAATGACGGTGAAACGTTGATGGAACAGCAGGTGGAGACGGGTGTGTCTGTGGCTAAAAAGAGCGCGGGGCTGCTTCTTTACCGGAACGTGGACGGCAGGCTCGAGGTGCTGCTGGTTCATCCCGGCGGGCCGTTATGGACCGGAAAAGATGAAGGGATCTGGTCGATTCCCAAAGGGGAATTCCAGCCTCCCGAAGAGCCGCTCACTGCGGCCAGACGTGAATTTGAAGAAGAAACGGGTATGACGCCCGGCGGCAATTTCATTGCCCTGGACCCTGTTCGTCAGCCCAGCGGTAAAATCGTTTTTGCCTGGGCCGTCGCGGGGGATTTTGATCCCGCCCGGTTGAAGAGTAATACATTTTCGCTGGAGTGGCCTGCAAACTCCGGGCTGCTGCAGGAGTTTCCAGAAGTCGATCAGGCAGCCTGGCTTCCGGTGGACATCGCGCTTAGCAAGATACTGCCAGGTCAGGCTCCGTTACTGCTTCAGCTTCAGAAAAAGCTTGATCGTTCCCGCTGAGGTCAAGGAGAGATCATGAAAATGGCACATCAAAACAAAATTGTAATCGGGATCGCGCTTGCGATTATTTTGTGCCAGGTGATGCTTTGTTCGGCCGACGCGTTTGACCCCCGCCGGATCAAACTTCCGCCCGGCTTTGAGATCAGTGTGTACGCCTCTTCCGTGCCGGGCGCAAGGTCCATGGCGCTCTCTCCCGAGGGCATGGTTTTTGTCGGGTCGCGCAGTGAGGGCAAAGTTTACGCGATTGTCGACCGGAACGCCGATCACCTTGCGGATGATGTTATCGTCATTGCGAAAGGGCTCAATTCCCCCAACGGCGTGGCTTTCCGCGGCACTTCGCTGTATGTCGCGGAGATCAACCGTATTCTGCGCTTCGATAACATTGAAAACCGTTTAAAGAATCCTCCCTTGCCGGTTGTGATCTATGAAGGATTTCCGAAGGACCGTCATCACGGCTGGAAGTTTATCGCGTTTGGCCCGGACGGCCTGCTCTATGTCCCGGTCGGCGCTCCCTGCAACGTCTGCCTCAGTCCCGATAAAATATTCGCGACTATTACGCGGATGAGGCCGGATGGCTCTCTACCTGAAATATTTTCCCATGGTGTGCGCAACACGGTCGGTTTTGACTGGCATCCCGGGACCGGGGAACTGTGGTTTACGGATAACGGCAGGGACTGGATGGGCAGTGATTTGCCGCCGGATGAACTCAACCGTGCTCCGCAAAAAGGCCTGCATTTTGGATTTCCTTTTTGTCACGGCGCATCAATCACCGATCCTGAATATGGCGGCGGAAAGGCCTGCCGGGAATTTGTGCCGCCCGCCATCGAACTGGGGCCTCATGTCGCAGCGCTGGGCATGCGTTTTTACACGGGCAGGATGTTTCCCAAACCATACCATCATCGCATTTTTATCGCCGAGCACGGCTCCTGGAACAGACTCACGCCCATTGGATACCGCATAACAACCGTTGCGCTGGAAGGAAACAAGGCTAAGCGATATGAAGTGTTTGCTGAAGGCTGGCTTTCGGGCCGTTCCGTAAGCGGCCGCCCCGTGGATGTCCTGGTCATGCCCGACGGCGCACTTCTGGTCTCGGATGACAAAGCGGACAGGATCTACCGAATTGCCTATCCATAACATACGGGACCGGATCATCCCCTGCCGGTGTGAATAAAAAGATCAGGTAGGTTATCCCTGCTATTATACTTCCATTTAATCCTCATTGCCTGTTACCGGGCGCAGGACTAAATATAATATACATACTTTCGTGGATGTTAGAATCCGGACCGTTTCGGCCGGGAGATCGTCCGGCCGGGTCAATAATGGAGCAGAACATTCGCCGTATCACCTGGTGTGTGATGATGCCTTATCCTGAGTATTCATACCGCAATCGAAAGGATGCGGGGCGTTATCTCGCTTTGCGTCTGATATCCTTTCGGGAAAGCGACGTGGTTGTGTTTGCCGTCCTGCGCGGGGGCGTTCCCGTCGCAGTTGAAGTTGCCAGGGAACTCGACTGTGATCTGGATATCATCGCGCCGCGAAAAATACCGATTCCTCATCATACGGAGGCCGGCTATGGCGCCGTCACGGAAGACGGCATCATTGTCCTCAATGAACCGCTGGTGCGCGAACTGCATTTGACGGAGGCACAGATCAGACACCATGCCCAAATAGTGAGTGCTGAAATTGCGAGACGCAAAAAAATATTCCAGGCGGTTCTGGAGCCTTCGTCAGTAACAGGGAAAAAAGCCATTATTGTGGATGATGGAATAGCTTCAGGCTATACGATGGTGGCCGCGGTCAGGTCCCTTGGCCGGCGCGGAGCACAAGCGGTTGTGGCGGCGGCGCCGGTTGCTTCGGGGAACGGTTGGGAAATTGTCAGCAGAGAGGCTGACCAGGTTGTGTGTCCGGTTGTCTCGTCCACATATCCTTTCGCTGTGGCGGGCTTCTATGAGGAATGGCATGATCTGACTGACGATGAAGTGATGCAGGATCTGGAAAAATTTAAAAAGAATCGCAGGGGAAAACGTCATGATTAAAGAAGCCCTTTTCTGGAATAAAATGGATCATCAAAAGGTTCATTGTTACCTGTGCGTCCATGAATGCGAAATATCAGAATCGAAGTATGGCATTTGCGGCGCGAGGCAAAACAGAAAGGGAATTCTCTATACCGTTATTTACGGGAATAGGATCGCCGCCCCTGCCGGTCCCGTCGAAAGAAACCACGGTTCCATTTCCTCCCCGGATTGCGGTCGTCCGGAATCGCGGCGATCGGTTGTAATTTCGAGCGCGGTTTCCGTCAGAACCGGCAGATTTTTCATGTTTCGTCCCAGGGCGGCTATGCCCGCTCCAAAACGGGAGATTCCGCCCGACAAAATAATGGAGGATCCCGGGGCTGCCTGCGCAGGGGGCTGACCCATGAGACGATCCGATCCCTTATCCATTGTTCAATCCCTGATGCTCGCATTTGCCGACAGAACGGGGTTGTCCGCGCCGGACAAACCGCCGCGGCGCTATCTCTGGACGGATGCTTTTGCCGTTTGCAATTTTCTTGAACTTTATCGGCGGACGGAGGAGGACCGGTTCCGCAAACTGGCGCTGGATCTCATTTTGCAGGTTCACGAAACCCTGGGACGCCACCGGCCGGACGATACCCGCCGGGGCTGGATCAGTGGTTTGGATGAAGCACAGGGACGGGCTCATCCGACGGCGGGCGGCTTGCGAATCGGAAAAAATCTTCCCGAGAAGCGATTGGAGGACCCCGACGACGACCGCCTCGAGTGGGACCGGGACGGCCAATATTTTCATTACCTGACAAAATGGATGCATGCCCTTCACCGGACCGGCTGCGTAACGGGCGACTCGAAATTCAATCGTTTCGCCCGGGAGCTGGCGCGCACTGCGCACGCCCGGTTCACGGACGCGCCGATGTCCGGCGGTCCGCCGCGGATGTATTGGAAAATGAGCATTGATCTGACCCGTCCCCTCGTGGTGTCGATGGGGCATCATGATCCTCTGGACGGTCTGATTACTTATTACGAGCTTTGTTCCGGCCCGCGGGGAGCAGAATCAGGTCCGGACCTCGGAGCTGAAATTAATGAAATGTCCATATTGTGCCGCGGCCGCGATTGGACAACGGATGATCCTCTGGGGCTGGGTGGCCTGCTCGACGCAGCCTTTCGTGTCGGACAAATGAAGATTAAAGGTGTGACCTTTATGCCGGATTTCCTGGAAAACATCCTGTCTTCGGCTTTGAAAGGAATGACGGCCTTCTTTCAGGGAAATACGCTCGCTGTGTCCGCACGCTACCGCCTGCCGTTTCGTGAGTTTGGTCTTTCCATCGGTTTGCAGGCGGCAGCAGGACTGCAAAGACGGATGGCGGATTTTCCCGCATTATTCGGCGGCGCGGCCGGTGGGCTGATTGAAAAGATTCTCCATTACGGGCCGGCGGTGCAGGCTATTGAAAAATTCTGGCTTTCGCCCTCGCATCAGAGCGCCGGGACTTGGACGGATCATTGCGACATCAACGACGTCATGCTGGCTGCATCGCTGGCTCCGGAAGAGTTTTTAAAGGTATGAATGAATCAGCGGGCGGGGGATGGAAACAGACGGACAGGGAAGGTTTTAGCATCAGTTTACAGGGGGGCGGATGAAACAAATAATTCTACGGGGACATTCAACATATGACGGCGCGGGCGTTAAGCTGAGGCGTATTTTCGCGCATGACCACACCAAACTTACCGACCCGTTCCTGCTTCTTGATCATTTCGGTTCAGACAATCCCGACGATTATATCAAGGGTTTTCCCTGGCACCCTCACCGCGGAATTGAGACAGTGACCTATATGCTCGGGGGAACAGTCGAACATGGCGACAATATCGGCAACGCAGGCACGATCGGGCCGGGGGACATTCAATGGATGACCGCGGGCGGCGGCGTCATTCATCAGGAAATGCCGCAGCCTTCCCGGGGAATGATGCACGGGCTGCAGTTGTGGGTAAACCTGCCGGCAAAAAGTAAAATGATGAAGCCGCGCTACCGGGGCATCCTTGACCGCGACGTACCGGTCGTCAGGATACCGGGCGGAGAAGTGCGGGTCATCGCCGGCGCTTACCAGAACATTACCGGGCCCGTGCAGGAACTGGTGATAGATGTCGAGTACCTGGATGTCCGGTTAAAAAAGGGAGCCGGCCTGTCCCATACTGTCAAAAAAGGATATACCGGTTTTTGCTATCTGATCGAAGGGACCGGCGAGTTTGATAAAACGAAGCTGGAAAAAGCTCAGCTGATTCTCTTTACGGAAAGCGGAATCATTGAGGTACAGGCGATTGAAGATGTCCATTACCTGTTTGTCACCGGCCGGCGGATCAACGAACCGATCGCCTGGGGCGGCCCGATCGTGATGAATACTCCGGAAGAACTGGAAACTGCTTTCAGAGAGCTTGAAGCAGGCACGTTTATCAGGAAGCAATAGAAAGCAGCCGGCAGGAAAGTTTATTCAGTCAAGCGGCAAAAAAATTATCCATTGATGTGTGCAAAGCGGGGCATTGGACGTCGGTTTCCCCGCGCAGGGGGCGGGACGGTTCCGTATCCCTGTAGTCCAAACGGGAGAAACCGGGAAATCCCGCCGGTATGGTAGGCATTGCCTGCTATTTTGCTTACAATTAATCAGTATTGTTCTCTGCAACCCTTTATTATTGAATTCAAACAGAAAGATATCGCTGAAAGAAGGATAACGATAAAAAGAACCGTTATCATGATTCAAATGAAAAGACTATCAAAGGACAGGAGAACAAAAATATGAAAGTTCTGATTGCCTATTACTCGATGTATGGCCACATCTACAAAATGGCTTTAGCCGTGGCCGAAGGGGTAAAAAAAGTCAAAGGCGCGGAGGTCAAAATATGCCGTGTGCCCGAAACATTACCGGAAGATGTTTTAAAGAAAATGGGGGCTTTGAATTTTCAAAAGGAAACGGCTCATATTGATATCTGTACTGTAGATGATCTGGTTTCGGCCGATGCCGTTATTTTCGGCACACCGACGCGTTTCGGCAACATGTGCGGCCAGATGCGGCAGTTTCTCGATGCCACCGGAGGGATCTGGGCGAAGGGGCTTCTCGTGGGGAAGGTGGGAAGTGTCTTTGTCAGCTCGGCAACGCAGCACGGCGGTCAGGAATCAACCATTCTCAGTTTTCATCACACACTGCTTCATCAGGGAATGGTCATTGTCGGCCTGCCTTATGCTTTTGAAGGGCAAATGCGCATTGATGAAATCACCGGTTCTTCTCCGTATGGCGCGTCCACGATAGCCGGCGGCAAGGGTGAAAGAATGCCCAGTGAAAATGAACTGAATGCGGCAAGATACCAGGGAAAGCATGTCGCCCAGATAGCCGCAAAACTGTCCCGCAAAGATTAAAACGTACGGCGCATACACAATGACAGGAAGGGAGTGAAAGAATGGATTTCAGACGCATTCTCGCCGTGAGCTGGCTGACCAGGTATTGTGATAATACCTTGAAAGCCGGAATTTCACTGTCCCAAAAGTATCAAACTGAACTTTCCATATTGCACGTCATGGACACGACCTGGCTGAAAGGCTGGAACCTGCCGATGGTCGCAATTGAAGAGGAGCTCAAAAGGGACATGCAAATGCGAAAATCAGAGTTGCATAAAATAATCCATGCGGAAAAAAAGAAGGGGTTGGACATTAAGGAAATCGTTAAAGAAGGCATTCCGTCGCAGGTTATTCTTCAAACGATAAAAGAAGAACATGTTGATCTGCTGGTCCTCCGCAGCCACGAAGAAAGCCGCATAGAGCATTTTCTGGTCGGGGGAAGCAATGATGAAATCATCAGAGCCATGCCCTGCTCAATTTTTTTAGTCAGGCCGGAAGCCTGTGGGGTGGAATCATAAACAGACAATGCGGATATCCAGTGAATGCGGATTGTCTCTTGCCGGAAGCAGCATTGAGGTCTTTTCATTATTTTTTGTCATAGGATCATCCTATCACTAACCTATGGAACAACCATTATTGTAAATCATCAATTAACCGATAGGATGAACCTAAATATCAACATTCAGGAAGGAGGCAGTAAAATGGATAATCAACAAATGGCAAAAGAGATGTTTGCGCTGAATAAATCGATGCTGGATAACACCTTTAACATGATCAGCTCTGTCCAGGATCAATCGGCAAGAATGGTCACCACCGCGATGGAGAAAACCAACTGGATGCCCGAAGAAGGGAAAAAATTTGTCAATGACTGGGTTTCGGCTTACCAGAAAAGGCGCAATGACTTTAAAATGATCGCCGATGAAAAATACAAATATTTTACATCTTATTTTGTTAACCAGGAAAGCACCGGGGCGGCCGGAATGAAGATGTAGCCGGGATTTTAAATGCACCACCTGTATATGATGAGGGAATTTCAGTCATATTTAATGAACATGAAGTGCGGTTTCTTTGCCGAAAGGATCGGAAGAACTGAGACCCGGGATTTCATCTGAAAGACGAGTCTGAGAGTCCGGATCACCACCGCAGAAGTTCTCTTACGAATATGAAAATGATTTTATATCCGCTGAGGCCAATATTTATTACGGTGCTTTGTGCCCTGTTTTTGATCGGCTGTGCGGTCGGTCCTGATTTTCAGGTTCCGGACGCCCCGTCCGTCGACCGGTATACATCTTCTCCGATGCCCGCGGAAACCGTTGCCGCGGATGCAGCCGGAGGAGCCCGGCAAATATTTATCGCCGGGCAGGACATTCCCCGCCAGTGGTGGACTTTATTTCAATCAGAAACTCTGGATCAGTTAATCCGCCTGTCTCTTCAGGAAAGCCCGAGCGTGGCTCTTGCGCAGGCAAGGTTGCGTGAAGCCCGCGAAAACCGCGCCGCCCGGCTGGGAGCGTTTTTTCCAAGTATTGACGCAAGCGCATCCGCCGGCCGCCAGAAACTGTCGGGAGCTTCACTGGGCCAACCGGACGCGTCCATCGATCCCTTCAGCTTGTTTAACGCGACCATCGGCGTTTCCTACACGCTGGATATCTTCGGCGGGTTAAGAAGGCAAATGGAAGCTCTGGATGCCCAGGTGGAATTCCAGGAATATCAATTGGAGGGGGCTTATCTCATGCTGACTTCCAATATCGTAACCTCCGCGTTGCTTGAGGCCTCGCTTCGCAAACAGCTGCGGGCCACGGAAGAAATTGTTAATTTTCAGAAAGAGCAGCTGCAGCTTGTCGAAAAACGCTATGAAGCCGGGGCTGTCTCCCTCCCTGACGTCCTGACTCAGCAGACTCAACTGGCGCAAAGTCAGGCTGCGCTGCCTTTACTTGAAAAAAATCTGTCGATGGTCCGCCATCAACTGACTGTTCTCGTCGGAAAAGCACCTGCGGAAATACAACTTCCGGAATTTGACTTCGATGCGATGTCTCTGCCGCAGGAACTGCCTGTCAGCATGCCTTCCGCATTAGTGCGTCAGCGCCCGGATATCAAAGCGGCCGAAACGGTGTTGCACAAAGCCAGTGCGGAAATCGGCGTTGCCACAGCCAATCTATATCCCCGAATTACACTGACCGGTTCGTATGGATTTGCATCCAACAATATAGGCGATTTACTGGACAGCCGTTCCATTCTCTGGAATTTTGGGGCGGGGCTTCTGCAGCCCCTTTTTCAAGGCGGAGCGCTCACAGCAAGAAAGCGTGCGGCCATCGCCGTATACGATCAAGCCCTGGCGCAATACCGCCTGACGGTTCTGCAATCCTTTCAAAACGTGGCCGATGTCCTGCGCACGCTGGAGACCGATGCGAAAGCCCTGCAGGCCCGGGCGACGGCTGAACGGGCGGCATGGACATCCCTTGCGCTGGCCCGGAGGCAGTATGAACTGGGCGCGGTAAATTATCTTTTTCTGCTCAACGCCCAGCGTGAGTATCAGGGTGCTGCGATCAGCCTGATTCAGGCGCAGGCAGCCCGTTATGCCGATACGGCGGCGCTCTTTGCGGCGCTGGGCGGCGGCTGGTGGGACAGCAATGAAAAGCATGTGGAAACCTCGGAATCTATTGAGGAGAAGCGCCAATGATTTCTGAACAACGAAAAAGAATGGTCAGGGGTATGGTGATCATGCTGCTGGCGGCGGGGATTATCTTCGGCGGTATTTTCGGATACAAGGCTCTTCAGACGCAGATGGCCGGGAAATCAATGGCCGGCCGGAAGATGCCTCCGGTAACGGTGACGGCGGCAAAAGCCGAATTAAAAGTCTGGCAGCCGCAGCTCAGGGTGGTCGGCAGCCTGCGCGCCGTTCGCGGCGTGGATGTGACCTGCGAGATATCGGGTCTGGTGCGCCGGATTCATTTTCAACCGGGACAAAATATCCGGGCAGGCGAGCTTCTGGTTGAGCTTAATGCCGATTCGGATGTGGCGCAGATGCATTCCCTGGCAGCGGCGGCGGAGCTTGCTAAAATCGTTTATGATCGCGACGTCAGGCAGTATGCCGCTTCGGCTGTCAGCCGGGCCGTCCTGGATGCCGATGAGGCCGATCTCAAGAGTAAGCGGGCGTTGCTTGCGCAGCAGCAGGCGCTTGTTGCGAAAAAGTCTATCCGGGCGCCGTTTGATGGACGGCTGGGAATCAGCATGGTTAATCTCGGGCAATACCTCAACGCCGGTGATAAAATTGTTACCCTGCAGTCTCTGGACGCCCTCTATGGCAATTTCTATCTGCCCCAGCAGGAACTGGGGCGTATAAAAAAAGGCCAGAGCATTATTGCAGTGAGTGACGCGTATCCGGGACGGACGTTTCAGGGAATCATTACAACCATTAATCCGAAGGTCGATCCGGAAACACGCAATATCCAGGTGGAATCCGTCATTCGCAATGCCCGGGGCGAACTTCTGCCGGGCATGTCTGTTTCCATCGAAATTCAGACGGGTGTTGTCAATAAGTATCTGACGCTTCCTCAGACCGCCGTTTCCTTTAACCCCTATGGAGAAATGGTTTTCATTGTTGAAAAAGGCGCGCAGGATCAGGCCAGACGCGAGGCATGGACCGTGAAGCAATCCATCGTCACAACGGGGCCGGTCCGCGGAGATCAGGTGGCCATACTAAGCGGCGTCAAAGAGGGTGATACGGTTGTGACAAGCGGTCATTTCAAACTGAAATCGGGGAGCTCCGTGGTCATTGATAACAAGTTTCAACCCAAAAATGATGCAGCGCCAGTGACTGTCGATGAATGAGCGAAAGGATTATCCATGCATTTCACGGATATATTTGTCCGGCGGCCGGTTTTATCCATTGTAATCAGCCTGCTGATCTTAACACTGGGACTGCGTTCAATCGGCCTGTTAAAGGTCCGGGAGTTTCCCTACACTCAAAATGCGGTGGTGACGGTGACAACCGTGTATACCGGCTCAGATCCGTCGGTTGTTGCGGGCTTTATTACCACCCCCCTGGAAAATTCGATTGCCCAGGCCAACGGGATTGACTACCTCACCTCGACCAGCACGCAAAGCGTCAGTTCCATTCAGGCCAATTTGCGCCTCAATTACGATCCCAATTCCGCGCTGACGGAAATCAATACGAAGGTAAATGCCGTCCTCAACCAGTTGCCGAAAGATGCGCAACATCCTGTTATCACCGTTGCCATCGGCGAAACCATCGCCTCCATGTATATCGGCTTCTACAGCAAAGTCATGCCTGCCAATAAAATAACCGATTATCTGATTCGGGTGGTGCAGCCGAAATTGCAGGCGGTGGAGGGCGTTCAGACGGCCGAGGTTCTGGGTGCCAGGCGCTTCGCCATGCGCATCTGGCTCGATCCGCAGAAGATGGCGGCCTATGGCATAACCGCGACGGATGTAAGCAATGCTTTGGCCGACAATGATTTTATCTCCGCCATCGGCCGCACACAGGGACAGATGATTACCGTCAATCTGGTGGCCGATACCACGCTTCATTCGGTGGAGGAATTTAAGGCGCTGATCGTTAAATCCCGCAAATACGCCATCATCCGCCTCGGTGATATCGGCAAAATTACACTGGGGTCGGAAGACTATGATACATCGGTTGCCTTTGACGGCGACAAGGCAACGTTTATCGGCATTAAAGTAGCGCCGGGCGCCAATCTGCTGACTGTTATTGACAAGGTGCGCAAGGCTTTTCCTCCCATCGAGGAGCAGTTTCCCTCCGAACTCAAAGGCCGCATCGTCTACGACGCCACCAAATACATCAACAGCTCCATCGAAGAAGTGATCATCACGATCCTCCAGGCGCTGTTGATTGTCACGATCGTGATTTATCTGTTTCTGGCGTCGGTTCGTTCCGTCATCATCCCGACGATTGCCATCCCGCTGTCTCTGGTCGGGGCGTTTTTTATCATGCTGCTTCTCGGGTATTCGATTAATCTGCTGACCCTTCTGGCCTTGGTGCTCGCCATTGGGCTGGTCGTCGATGATGCCATCATTGTCGTCGAAAATGCTCACCGGCATATCGAAATGGGCTTGTCGCCGGTGCAGGCGGCCATCGATGGAGCGAGAGAACTGGCCGGGCCGATCATTGCCATCACCGTGGTGCTGATTGCCGTATATGTCCCGATTGGTTTTATGGGCGGCCTTACCGGAGCGCTCTTTACCGAATTTGCTTACTCACTGGCCGCCGCCGTGGCCGTATCGGCTGTCATCGCCTTAACCTTGTCTCCCATGATGTGCTCCAGGTTTTTGAAGGGGGGAAGCGATGCCGCCCAAAACCGTTTTGAAAAATTTGTCAACGGCCAGTTTGAATTTTTGCGCCGCATCTACAAAAAAATGCTTGCCACGGCTCTGGACTACCTGCCGGTGACGATTGTCTTCGCCGTCCTGATCATTTTCAGTAATTATTTTTTATTTATCAGCTCCAATAGTGAACTGGCTCCGCAGGAAGATCAGGGCATTATCATTTCTTTCATTACGGCTGCGCCGAATGCGACGCTTGCGCAGACGCAACTCAATACCCGGCAGGTATTTGATATCATCAAAGGATACCCCGAAACGGATCATGTGTTTCAATTTGACGGCGTTAATGGATTGAATACGGCCGTGGCCGGAATGGTGACGAAACCATGGGATAAGCGCAAACGCACCACCATGCAGTTAAACCCGCAGGTTCAGATGCAGCTGGGCGGCATCGCCGGCGCCCAGGCCGTCTCCTTTTTAAGACCGCCGTTGCCGGGCACCAGCGGATTGCCGGTGCAATTTATCATTGGCACAACGGAATCCTTCGAAAATCTCAATGAGATATCGCAAAACATGCTGGCCTCTGCTTACCGGAGCGGCCTGTTTGCTTATGTGGACACGGATCTGAAAATTGACAAGCCGCAGACCATTTTAAACATCAACCGGGATAAAGCGGCCCAGATGGGACTGACCATGCGCGACGTCGGCTCCGCGTTGGGCTCGATGCTGGGCGGCGGCTATGTCAATTATTTTGATCTGCAGGGCCGGTCGTACAAAGTGATTCCCCAAGTCCAGCAGAATTTCAGACTTAACACAAGTCAATTGCGGGATTACTATTTCAAAACGTCAAGCGGTGCATCCATTCCTTTTTCAACGATTGTCGATCTGAAGACCAGTGTTGTGCCGGAATCGCTCAATCATTTTCAACAACTGAATTCGGCGACGATTTCAGCGGTGCCCGCCCCCGGAGTCACCCTGGGTGATGCCCTGGCTGCGCTCAGAAATATTGCCGTGGATCTGCTGCCGCAGGGATACAGCATTGACTATGCCGGCCAGTCCAGGCAGTACATGAATGAATCGAGCACGCTTCTGGTGACATTTATTTTTGCCCTGTTCATCATTTATCTGGCTCTCGCGGCGCTCTTTGAAAGTTTTCGCGATCCGCTGATCGTGATGATCAGCGTGCCCATGTCCATTTGCGGCGCCATGATCTTCATCAGTCTGGGCGTGGGCGGCGCCAGCCTCAATATTTATACCGAGGTCGGCCTTGTGACGCTGATCGGATTGATCAGCAAACATGGCATTCTGATTGTTCAGTTTGCCAATGATCTGCAAAAAGAAGGCGAAAATAAGCGCGATGCCATCGAGATGGCAGCCTGCATCAGGCTTCGCCCGATTTTGATGACGACGGCCGCCATGGTTGTCGGGGTGGTGCCGCTGGTTACGGCATCGGGCGCCGGCGCCGAGGGCCGTTTTAATATGGGCCTGGTGATTATGACCGGCATTGCCATCGGCACATTGTTCACCATTTTTGTCGTACCCGGCATGTATCTGCTGCTGGCTGCGGAACACTCAAAAGACGTTGATGAAGAAAAAGGAAGTTAGAAAGCAGGGATAGAAAATGATAAATATCGGCATCACTAAAGAAATGTATCCCGGCGAACAGCGTGTCGCCGTGATTCCCCAGGTCATTCCCAGGCTCACGGCTGCCGGTTTTACAGTCCTAATGGAGGAAGGGGCCGGCCGCCTGTCCGGCTTTACCGATCAGGATTACCGGGCCAGAGGCGCTGCTATTGTCTCAGACCGGCAAATTGTCTTTGATCAAAGCGATTACATTTTCCAGGTTCATGCTCTGAATCGGGAAGGCATGATAGATGAGGATGATCTTTCCCTGATGCACGAGGGTCAGGTCCTGATCGGGCTTTTAAACCCGCTGGGTGCACCGACTTCGGTCAAAGCGCTGGCCGATCATATGGTAACCGCATTTGCCTTGGAACTCATGCCCCGAATAGCCCGGGCGCAGAGCATGGATGTGCTATCTTCCATGGCTTCGATTGCCGGTTACAAGGCCATTATTCTGGCTGCCGATCATCTTCCCCGCCTGTTTCCGCTTCTAATGACGGCGGCCGGTACAATTCTGCCCGCCCATGTATTCATTATCGGCGCCGGCGTGGCTGGTCTGCAGGCGATAGCCACTGCCCGGAGACTTGGCGCCCTGGTGCAGGCCTGGGACATTCGCGGGGCGGCCAAAGAGCAGGTAGAGAGTCTGGGTGCAAAGTTTCTGGATCTGCCCGCGGAAGCTCAGGATGCTGAAACAGGCGGAGGCTATGCCCGGGCAATGGATGAGGCATTCTACCTTCGGCAACGCGAGTTAATGACCAAGGCGATCATGGAAAGTAACGTTGTCGTGACCAGCGCCGCCGTCTTCGGAAGCAAAGCGCCGATCCTGATTACGGAAGAGATGGTGCAAAGAATGTCTCCGGGTACGGTCATTATTGATCTGGCGGGTGAACAGGGCGGCAACTGCGAACTCACGGAGTCTTGTAAAATAGTTTTAAAACACGATGTAACCATCATCGCACCCGAAAACCTGGCCTCGACGGTTCCCTATCATGCCAGCCAGATGTTTGCCAACAATGTCGTAAATTTTATTCTGCACCTGACCGGCAACGGTAAAATACTTCCGGCAAACTTTAACTTGGATGATCAAATCATCCGTGAAACCATGATTACACGGGACGGCCGGGTCATACATCCGGCAGTCAATAAATTACTCGAACCTGCGACCGCTTCCCAAAATGAAATGACGGGAGGATAAAATTAATGGATGCTTTCATTACCGCTTTGACCATTTTTGTTCTGGCCACCTTTGTGGGCTTTGAAGTCATTACCAAAGTGCCCCCCATTCTGCACACCCCGCTGATGTCGGGCGCCAATGCCGTCTCCGGCATCACCCTGATCGGGGCCCTGATTGCCGCCGGCGCAAAGGAATCGCTGCTGATCTCCGTTTTAGGATTTGTTGCCGTTGCTTTTGCAACCATCAATGTTGTCGGCGGATTTCTGATTACGCACCGGATGCTTAAAATGTTTAAAAGAAAGGAATAATGTGAACAGCATTTACGTCAATATCGCCTATCTGGTTGCTTCATCCTTTTTTGTGTTCGGATTGAAGGATCTGGCGCATCCGCGGACGGCAACGCGTGGCAACAGGCTGGGCGCGCTGGGGATGCTGATCGCGGTTCTGATAACACTTTTCGATCGCCGGATCGTGAGTTATGAAATCATTTTTGCCGGAATGCTGGCGGGTTCCGCAGCCGGGATCATCCTTGCGCAAAAGGCAAAAATGACGGCCGTCCCGCAGATTGTCGCTGTGCTCAACGGTCTGGGCGGCGGTGCTTCGGTATTGGTTGCCGCAGCCGCATTTGCAGAAATCATTCTGCTTACGCAAAACCCTTCCATCCAATTCACACTATCCACAGCAGCAGCCGGTTTCATCGGCGCCGTGACCTTTTGTGGGAGCCTTTTGGCCTTCGGCAAACTTCAGGGCATTACGACGGAAAAAGCCTTGCGTTTTCAGGGGCAGGATGGACTGAATGTTGTTCTTATGATCATCATAGCTGCGTTTGGCGGAATTCTTGTCATCGATCCATCGGCATACTGGGCCTATTGGGCATTGGTTGCGGTTTCCTCGATTCTGGGCGTGCTGCTAATTATTCCGGTCGGCGGCGCGGATATGCCGGTGATTATTGCGCTGCTCAATTCATACTCAGGCCTGGCGGCGGCGGCAACCGGATTTGTCCTGTCCAACAATCTTCTGATTATTTCCGGAGCGCTCGTCGGGGCATCCGGTGTGATCCTGACAAAAATTATGTGTAAAGCGATGAACCGTTCATTTGGAAACTGTGTTTTTGGAAGAACAGGATCATCCACTCAGACCGGCCGGGCAGCGGATATCTACGAAGGACGCGTGAAATCCGTAAGTCCGGACGATGCGGCCATGCTCCTCGATACGGCACAGCGTGTTGTCATTACGCCGGGCTACGGTCTGGCAGTTTCGCAGGCACAGCATGCCGTCAGCGCTCTGGTAACTCTCTTGGAATCTCGGGGAATCGATGTTGAATTCGGCATCCATCCGGTTGCTGGCCGAATGCCGGGCCATATGAATGTGCTTCTTGCAGAAGCGAACATTCCCTATGACAAATTAAAAACCATGGATGAAATCAATCCGACATTTGACCGGACGGATGTGGTTTTGGTGATCGGGGCCAACGACGTGGTTAATCCGCTGGCCCGAACCGATCCGAAAAGTCCTATTGCCGGCATGCCCATTCTCAATGTCGATCATGCCCGCACGGTGATTGTGATCAAGCGGAGCTTAAGCCCGGGCTTTGCCGGAATACCCAATCCACTTTTCGCAGCCGATAATACGATGATGCTCTTCGGCGATGGGAAAAAAATAGTTCAGGAACTCATTACCGCTATTGAAGCGTTGTAAAATGATTTTCAGGGTCCGGTTATTATTGCATGATGAAAAACATCAGAAAGTCCATCTGAAATATAAAATGCAGGAGGAAAATAATGAAGAAAAAAGATTATATTCGATATTGCTTCCGGCCATTTTTGGCATTGCCTTGGGAGGCTGGCTCCTTCATCTGCGGATTCATCCCATCAGCAAAGATGCGGAAAACTGAATACCTGCAGTGGCTGGATTATTCAGTGTATTTATTACGCCGGTTTTATTTATCTTTCGATCAACCACCCGTCTGCGTATCTCATCGACGGCACGATTGCCATGGTGCATTTTTCCATATGACTATCGTCATTGCTTTTATGATGTTAATCCTGCCGTGGACAGCTGTTGCGGCCCCGGAATCACCGTTATCCATTGAACAGAATTTTCAGAAGGCGAAACAGAACTATCTGGATAAAAAAATGGATGCTGCGGCGGCGCAGATAAAAAAAAGCGCTGCGTTTATGAAAAAGGAATCGATGAAGGCATCCGAAAAGAGTAAGGCGGCGCTTGCCGATTCCGCCCAAGAACTGGAAAAGCTGGCCGGTGACGTGAAAAAAGGGTCCGTGACATCCGTCAAAAAGATGGAGGATGCCTTCGGGCGCGCTTATCATGCTCTGGCTTTGGATGCTCATGCCCGGTCCGCCGAATCATGGGCGAAGAAAGAGTCGGTCAAGGCAGGTGAGTCTCTTGATAAGGCGGCAACTTATCTGGAAAGAGGCTTTGCCTGGACCGGTCGGAAAATTGAAGCCGGCACGAAAAATGCCCTGAAAAAATCCAGGGAGCTGTCCGTGAAATTGAAAGCGAAGGGCCGCGCCGTCGCTGATGATGTTGGAAAAGGCCTGAAGGAAGCGGGCAAAGAAATTGAACAATTCGGAAAAAATTTGCCCCCGGGTTGATGGTTGCCCGATCAGGTTTTTATAAGAACGGCCATTGTTTCGGGACAAGGATTTCTCATCCCGACATATCGGGATTCGAAATGACATTAGTGTAAAGCTTTACTGAAGCATTGCAAGGGAGCTTCAAATGAAATATTATGTGTCGCTGGTTTCCGCAAGCTTTCTGAAACGCATCGCCAACTCAGGCCCTTTCGCCTGAGCTTCGTGCTTGAAAAAGACAAAGACGGCTTTCCATTTTTGAAGTCGGATTTTTTTGAGCCACAATGAGAGATCGGCATCCGTGTAATCCGACCGGCGCAGCCGCAGATATCCCCATGGCGCGGTGCTTGCGATAGCTCCCGCCGGATGCTCGTCGGTGTCCGTTATGCAGAGGCTGCAATTTTTTGCCCGCAGCAGTTGCAAAGTCATATCCGTGAACCAGGACGGACTGCGAAACTCAAAGGCACAAGAAGCCCAGGCGGGAAGCAGTATGAGAAAATCTTCCAATTGTTTGTGGTCCGCCTGAAAACGATCAGGAAACTGAAAAAGCACCGGCCCCAGTTTGCTGTGCAGGACGGTCAGCGTCCGGAAAAAATATGAAATCTCCGCGCCCACGTCTTTGAGACGCTTGTAATGTGTGATGATCCGGGGCGCTTTGAAGGCAAAGATAAAATCGGCAGGCACCTGCCGGGTCCAGGAGGTCAGGACGGCGTCCGTAGGCATATGATAAAAGGTGTTGTTCATCTCCACTGCGCCGAGATGGCCGGCATAGAAGCCCAGCATGTCATGGGGAGAGATTTTTTCCGGGTAAAACCTACCCTTCCATTCCTTGTAGCCATATCCACTGGTTCCAATATAAAATTTCATAAGATTATTCTACCGTGGCGCCTTTTTTTACGGGGCGGTGACGGAGACGGTTTCCCGAACCACGTCTTTAGCATCTTTATCCTCACGCATCCTGGAAAAAACCGGCTGTCTCATCAGGCCCTCGGAAGTCCAGCCGCGGAACTCCACTTCGCAAACCAGCAACGGCTTTACCCAGGTCACCTCTGTATTGGTTTTGGGTTCTGTCTTAAAAGGACATTTTCTGCGGATCAGGGGATTGAGTTTTCCGCGGATTTCTTTGAGCATTCCGGCGCTGAATCCGCCGCCGGTATGCCCGATAAAAACCAGATCTTTCCCTTCAAATACTCCCAGCACAAGAGCGCCGAAATCGTTCCGGCTGCCCCGGGGTTCGGTAAATCCGGCAATGACGGCCTCCTGCGTGAGGTGCGTCTTGATTTTAAGCCATTTTGCGCTTCTTTTGCCCGCGGAGTAAAGACTGGATGCGTGTTTGGCGATGATCCCCTCCAGCCCGGCATCCTTGACAACCTTGAAAAACGCGGCGCCGTCGGCGGCGATGTGATCGCTTATTTTTACGTTCGGAGACGCCGGAAGGATTTTTTTCAGGAGCGTTTTCCGCGTTGAGAGGGGCAGGGCGGTCAGATCATGTCCCTGAAGATAAAGGAGATCAAAAACGTAATAGACCAGATGGCCTTTCCCCGATTTTTGATAATCCTGAAGCATCTGAAAATCCGGACGTCCCTCACGATCCACTACAACAATTTCACCGTCCAGCACGGCCTCCATAGGGAAAGTCGTGAGCGCTGCAAAAACGGGAGAAAACTTTTTATCAAACGAAATTCCGTTTCGGGAATACAGCCGAACCGTTCCGTTTTCGATTTCGGCAATGGCCCGGTACCCGTCCCACTTCATTTCAAATATCCAGTCCGGATGGTCAAAAGACTTTTTCGCCAGGGTTGCGAGCATCGGCCGGATATGATGCGGTATGGGCGCAACAGGCGCCTCTTTCAGGTCTTCACTTTCCAGGGTTTCGCGTAAATGAATCTGATCAATCTTCTCCCGCTTTGGATGCCGCCCGGGATTGCGGTGCGTCACGTCTTCGAGATTCTCATGGGAGACGACGGACCGGTTGTCTTTCAGAATGTCTTCGGTTGTCGCATAGCGGTCATGCTTTTTCAAAAGCAGCCAGGACTTTTCATTCTGACGTGTTTTAACCAGCGCGAATTCCCCCTGCAACTTTTGCCCGTGCAGAATAAATGTCAGATGCCCTTTTTTCAGCCCTTCCAGAAAAAGCTTTTCGCTGTGGTTTTCATCCGGTTCGGCGGGATGGGAATAAAAGCCGCGGTCCCAGATAATGACGCTGCCCGCTCCGTAGTTTCCCTCCGGAATCACGCCTTCAAAATCCTTGTAATCGAAAGGATGATCTTCCACCATGACCGCCAGGCGTTTCTGGCTGGGGTCAAGCGAGGGGCCTTTCGGGACGGCCCAGCTTTTCAAAACGCCTTCCATCTCCAGCCGCAGATCATAGTGCAGTGCGCGGGCGGCGTGCTTTTGCACGACAAAAACAAGGCGGCCTCCCGCAGGATGAAGGGCGGCGGGAGGTTCGGGCGTCTTCCCGAATTTGCGTTTGGACAGGTAATCTTTCAGGGCCATAATCTACCACCTCGCAGCAAGCTCTCGGGGCATGAAATGAACGTTATGGTATCGCAGCCACTGCGGAGAATTAACGCTCGTCCCGTTAAGGGGTATTATAAATAAGGGAGGCGCTGCTTCACCGTCAGCATCCCGGCAAACAAATCGCCTGATTTCTTAAGGCGGCTGATGGCTTCGGCGTGTTCGACCTGAATTTTATCCGGGTCGCCTTTGCTTTCCAAATGTTCCAGTTCCTTCCAGGCCAGAGGAAACGAGACGGTCGGATGATCGCCTGCCCGCAGGGAGTAAACGCAAACTATGGTCTTGGACGAATCATTTTGAGACCAGTTAATGAAAACTTTTTTGATCCGCTGCTCCTTGGCCATTTTGGATGTGACCAGGTCCGGATAGTTGCGCTCCAGCACCTGGGCCACGGATTTGGAAAATTTCTTGGTGTTGTCGAATGTTGTTTCTTTGTGATTCAGGGGAACCAGCACATGAAGCCCCTTCATCCCCGATGTTTTGGGAATACAAGCAAGCTTTAACCCGGCAAGCAGATCCCGCAGGATCAGCGCCACACGCAGACAATCCGGAAGGCCGGCGCCGGGACCGGGGTCGAGATCAAAAACGACGGCATCCGGATTTTCCGGCGCGGCCGCGCGCGAAAGCGGCACATGCAGCTCCAGTGCGGCCAGATTTTCCACCCACATCAGCGTATCCAGATCATTTACCAGACAGACCGTCATGGGCCCGCCGCTGTCGCGTGCGATTTCCGCCGTGGCCACCCAGGACGGTCGGTGGACGGGACAGCGCTTTTCAAAAAAATAGTCGTTTGCCACGCCGTCGGGATAACGTTTTAAGGTCAGCGCCCGGTCCGCGAGATGCGGAAGAATAAACGGGGCGGCAAGCCGGTAGTATTCCAGAACGTGGGCCTTCGTGAACCCGGTGGAAGGATAGAGGACCTTTTCCAGGTTGGATAAAGACAGGTTTCTTCCTGCAATCTGAGCCGCTTTTCTATTCAACGTTTCTTTTTCACCTTCCGCATGCTGGCTTCCAGCGCCGCCACCAGATCGACGGGGCCTTCATCTTCCTCTGCGACTTCGGGCGGCATAACCGGAGGCTGTTTTTTGGCCTTCTTTTTGAGAATCGTCAGCATGCTTTTCCGGCGCTCATTGGTGTAGCGGTCCGGATGGAAGCCGACGATCATTTCCTTGATGATTTTTTTCATGCGGGCCGTCTCTAAAGCATCGGCCGGGCTTGCTTGGGGCAGGATACCGTCATCGGGAAGAATTTCTTCACTGTAATGCAGGGTGATCAGCGACAGCGCCCCTTCGATATTTTTAATCGCGACAAAATATTCCCGTTCCCCCATAACAAATTTAGCCAGCCCCGCTTTATTTGTCCGGCGCATCACCTCCGCCAGCAACTGATACGCTTTTTCGCCGCCTTTGGAAGGCACCAGGTAGTAGGGGTGATCATAATAAATGGAATCGATATCGGGAAGATTCACGAATTCGACAATTTCGATCGTGCGGCTGCGCTCGGGGGAAACGGATTCCAGCTCTTCATCCGTGACTGTAATATAGGCATCGGGACCGATTTCATATCCCCGGATGATGTCCTCGGGCGAAACGATCTTTTCCTCCCGGGGACAAAACATTCTTCTTGCGAGGGGAGAATAATCTTTGGTGTGCAGCAGGCGGAAAGAAACCCGGTCCGGCTTGACCGCCCGGACCAGTTGCACCGGAATTGCCACCAGGCTGAAGCTGATCGTTCCGCTCCATATACTTTGCATGGCCATTTACGTTTCTCCCTCAGGCGACTTTTTTCAAACTGGCTTCCAACGCCTGCAGCAGTTTGTCAGGCGATGTCGGTTTCCGGCGCTGCGGCCGCAGGATCACAATCTTTTCACCCCGTGCTTTTTTATCAATCAACTGCCGCAATTTCTTTTCGTGTTCATTTTCGAATTTCCGAGGTTCAAAAGAAGCGGTCAGGTGGCCGATCAGGTCGCTTGCGATCTGCAGTTCTTTTTCCGATATTGACGTATGTGGGAGGTCAAGTGACGATGCAGGGATTACTTCATCGGCGTACCGGAGCGTGTTGAGCCGGAGAAGCCTGCCGCTCACCTGCAGGGCTCCGATATAGGACCGCTTTCTCATGGTCCAGGTGCAGATGCCTTCCACATCCAGATCGGCAAGCGCCGCGGCAAGCGTCAGATAGGCTTTGTCCCGGTTCTCCGGTTCCAGATAATAGCCGCGTGAAATGAAGAGAGGATCGATTTGCGAGGCTTTGACAAATTCCAGAACGGTAATGACCCGGCTGTCTTCGGGCAGCGTTTCCGCAAGCTCCGAGGGCGTGACCAGTATATATCTTCCGTCGTCCAGTTTAAATCCCCGGATCTGCTCTTCGGGCGGCACCGGCACTTTTTCATGCGCGCAGATCATTTGCTGCTTTAATTTGATATGATCTTTTTTGTGAAGAAGGTGGAATTGAATGTGCTCTTCTTTGACCGCGGTATGCAGCTTTACAGGGATGTCAATGAGTCCAAGATGGATATTTCCTTTCCAGATTGCTCTGCCTGTCATTGCAAAATCCCCAGACGTTTTTCTAAATTATTTTAATAAAAGTATGCACGAAAGACCTGCTGTCAAACAGCAAAAAACCGGTAAACAAACAATGCAATCAATCCCTGCGCCACTTTTTCACATTACAAAAATTTTTACATTATGGCCATTTTGCCTGCTTGTAAAAAAAGGGCCCGCCGATCAAAAAAAAATGGAAAAGGAGGGTGGTCGCACATCGGAAATCATTATAAAATAAATTATATCAATGAGATGATGCACGCTCCGCTGCTTTGCCTTGTGCCCCTACAAGAGGTCATCCGTATATTGACTTTAAAAGGATTCATTTTAAATTTTACAGATAATACAATAGAATTCAATCGGCTCTGTGGGGCTTCATTGCGGATTAGAACAAGACCAGGTTTATGACTAAGGGGTTTCTGCCATGAGAGAAATGTTTGCATTCCTGAAACGATCACAAACTGCACGGTCGCTGGCCAGGTGGATCGATTCCGACACGCCGGAATTGGTCAAAATCGGCAGAAAAGGAAGATACGACTTGGTTCGCGGTATACCGCTGGCCCTGCTGCACCTGACATGTTTGGCCCCATTCATCGTCGGCTGGAGTTGGACTGCGGTTAATACAGCCATTGGGCTCTATGTCGTCCGCATGTTCGCGATTACGGGATTTTATCACCGCTATTTTTCCCACAGAACTTTCCAAACAAGCAGGATTATGCAATTTCTATTTGCGGTTCTCGGAAATTCCGCCCTTCAACGCGGTCCATTATGGTGGGCTGCCAATCACAGGCATCATCATGCCTATTCCGATAAACCTGAAGATCTTCATTCGCCTTCACAACTTGGCTTTTTCCGGGCTCATATCGGATGGGTTCTTGACCGTGAGAATTTCAAAACACGATATGAATATGTGAAAGACTGGGTGAAATTTCCCGAGCTTGTATGGCTGAACCGATTCGATATCGTTGTCCCCGTTATATTTGCCATCCTGCTTTTTGGGGCCGGTCATTGGCTTGCGGTATTTGCTCCCGGGCTCAAAACAAACGGAACACAGATGCTGGTCTGGGGATTTTTTATTTCCAGCATTGCGGTGATGCATGCCACATTCACCATAAACTCTTTTGATCATATGTTCGGCTTTCGCAGATATAATACGGATGACACCAGCAGGAACAATGTCGTTCTCGCGATTCTGACGCTGGGAGAAGGGTGGCACAATAACCATCATCATTATGCAATTTCCAACCGTAATGGTTTCTACTGGTATGAGGTCGATATCACTTATTATCTCATCCTCCTTTTGTCGGTGCTGGGAATTGTCAGCAGCATCCGGCCCCTTCCGAAAGAAAAAAGAGAATCCGGTAAGATCATTAATGTTTGAATGGGAACCTTTATGTTTCCATGCCGTTTTTTTCCGGGTGACTATTTTGCCATTAATCTCCATCCCGGATTTCACAGTGGCAGATTATACCTCTCAGTCTACTATGATTTTATTGGGATTGTTATTGACCGTCGGATGTTTATAATTATCAATAAATATATGCGCTTGATGATGAAGAGGAGCACATCAACGCAATTGAAGCCCAGATCGATCAAGTCAAACAGATGGGTGTTCAGAATTGTTTAGGTATATCCGTCAAAAATTAAAAAGGAAGAGTGCGGGTCGTCTCGTTTACACCCGGCGGCAGGAGCTGAAAAAGAAGAAATTTTGATAAAGGAGGAACTGATGCCAGCAAAAACCGGATTGTGGATTGATCATCGCAAGGCTGTGATTATTACGCTTGAAAAGGAAATCGCAACTTTAAAGATCGTCAAATCAGAAGTTGAAAAACATCCGCGGGCCGCAGGCAGCACCACGCTCAAAGGGCCTTTTAAAGCAAGGGAGATTCCGGCGGATGACCGGCATGAAAATGAATTTAATGAGCATATCGGCATTTTTTACAATAAAATTATTGAGATGATCCGCCATGCCGACGCCGTCTATATTTTTGGCCCGGGAGAGGCCAAAAATGAGCTCAGGAAACAGCTGGAAAAGAATAATCTCGGCGGGCTGATAACGGACGTACGGACCACCGACAGGATGACCGATCATCAAGTTCTGGCAATGGTCTGCCAATATTTTAATGCGGAGGTTCCAAACGGCTTAAACCTGGTGGAATCACCCCACCAGAGAATGAAAACATCGCCGTCGTCACACCCGCGGCAGCCATAACAGTCTCTTCCCGACCGGTACAATTCAATGCACGGCAAATGAGGGCGAACATTCATGAGCGGGACGGATCAAAAGCTCAAAAACTTTATCATCAGATATTCGAAAGAAATGCTGCGCACCGGCGATTCCATCCTTTATGCTTTTGTCGGAATCAGCTTTTTGCTGGCAGCTCTTGTTTCTTTATTCTACAGCTACTGGGACTTCAGCACCATCATCCTGAATGTGCATGAACCGAGAAAAGCAGCGGAGGCAATCATCCGATTTGTTTCCGATCTGCTGCTAGTGATCATCGTCATGGAAGTCATGGGAACCGTGATCCACTATCTTGAAGAACACAGAACATCCCTTCGTCCATTTCTCAATATCGGCATTGTATCGGCCACACGGGGTATTCTGTCCATCAGCGCAAAACTATCCGTGGAAACACTTCAGGGGCAGAACTTCATTAATGCCATGATCGAACTTATCGTGAACGTTACCGTTATCCTGATTCTGGGTATCACGCTTAAACTGCTTTCCTCCGCCCTGGAGATGGATGAACAAAAAGAGAAATGACTTTTTAAACGCAACTGCTTGAAATACGGAAATAACGATGTTCCGCGGTTGTTAAAAGGACCGGTTATTTTCAGGGCGAAAGATGGCCGGCATAAACTACCTGAAGCGCCGAAAAATGTCGGAGATCCATTGCGGATAAACAGGAGGCAACAATGAATGCCATGAAGCTTTTACGGGAAGAACACCGGGTTATCAATAACACGCTGACCGTATTTCAATCCGAGGTCGAAAAAATTAAAGGGATGCGCCGGATCGATCCCGTAGCGATAGAGATGTCCATCGATTTTATCCGCACCTACGCGGATCTCGCTCACCATGGGAAAGAAGAGAATATTGTTTTCCGGGAACTCAGAAAAAAAAGTATTTCCAAAGAACATTTGGAGATGATGAATGAACTTGTCGAGGAACACCAGTATTCCCGTTCGATTGTGGGCAGATGGATACTTGCAACCGAAAGATATTTTGCAGGGGTTGATACGATACAGGAAATCATCGGTTGCCTTCAGGAATTGATTACCTTTTATCCCGGACATATTCTCAAAGAAGATAAACATTTTTTCACCCCTGCTGCGCAATATTTTTTACAGGAAGAGCATAAAAAAATAATTCAGGAATTCGAAGCGTATGATGAAAAAATATTGCACTGGAAATATCGTAAAGTTGAGTCGACCCTTGAAGAAAGCCTCGCCGGTACGCGGATTTTTATGTGCTCCGATGCGGATATTCCGGGTTATTCATCGCGGTTGGATTATGGACAGCGATCTGCTGAATAGATTTTCCCGAATGTCCGATCACCCCGGCCGCAGAACCTTATCCTGTTGCCGTTGCTGCTTTCTGTAAACGGGGGGGGGGTGACCTGACCGGCAATGATACAATCGAATGTCCGGAAGCATTTAAGAATATTGCGGGAGGCTGTCATGATCAGAGAAGCCCGTTTGTGGGAAAAGCTGGATAATCAAAAGGTGCATTGTTATCTGTGCGCGCATGAATGCAAAATATCAGAATCGAAGTTTGGTGTGTGCGGCGTCCGGCAAAACGTGCAGGGCGTTTTAAACACCATGGTATATGCGGATGTGATCGCGGCCCATGTCGACCCCATCGAAAAAAAGCCGCTGTATCATTTTCTGCCCGGCACCCGGTCTTATTCCATTGCCACAATCGGCTGCAATTTTAAATGCGGTTTCTGCCAGAACTGGCAAATTTCCCAGGTATCCGCAAAGAATGGCCATGTTCAATCCGGCCGCGAAGTTTTGCCCCGGCAGGTGGTCGACGATGCCGTAAAAAATAGCTGCCGGAGCATATCCTACACCTACACGGAACCGACCATTTTCTTCGAGTATGCATTTGATACGGCACAGTTGGCAATGGAGGCGGGGTTGTCTAACGTGTTCGTCACCAACGGATATATGACGAATCAGGCGCTGGCAACCATCAAACCGTATCTTGCCGCGGCCAATGTGGATTTGAAAAGTTTCAGCGAGGCATCCTACAAAAAAAACTGCAAAGCCCGTCTGCAGCCGGTGCTGGACACGATTTCCGGGATGAAGGCTCTGGGTGTCTGGGTTGAAGTAACGACGCTGGTGATTCCCGGCGAAAATGATTCGGATAATGAATTAAAGCAAATTGCCGAATTTCTTGCGGGTGTGGATCGCATGATCCCCTGGCACATCAGCCGTTTTCATCCGGATTATGAATTTTCCGATCATCCTGCAACCCCGCTTGCCACATTGCATCGCGCCAAACAAATCGGTGAGCAGGCCGGCCTGCATCACATTTACATGGGCAATGTCATGGAGGGCGTCAACACCTATTGCCATCAGTGTAAAAAACCCGTCATCGAAAGGCATTATATGGGATTACAAAGCTTTCATCTCCGGGACGGCCGTTGCCCGTATTGCCGGGCTCAAATAGCCGGTATCTGGTCGTAGAAAAAGGCGGTCAGGATAATGAATCCGGGCCTGACCGGTAACTTTTGCGCTAACGTAACTGAAGAACGGGTAGAATATATCGGCAGCCCGTAAAACAACCGGAGGTGAAAAATGGCTACCATAGCCGTCATCATTACGAATATGTTTGAAGATTCCGAATACTCGGAACCGGTTTTTGCTTTTATGGCAGCGGGGCACAAAATTGTTCATATCGGAATTCAAGCGGGGGAAACCGTCAAAGGGATCAAAAAAGGCACGCCGGTTGTCATCGATCAGACGCTCAAAGATTTGAGCATTACCGGTTTCGATGCCCTGTTGATCCCCGGCGGCTATTCTCCCGATCAGCTGAGAATCCATGCGGACGCACTTCGTTTTGCCCGGGAGTTTGTGGAAAGCGGTAAACCCGTCTTTGTCATTTGCCATGGTCCCCAGCTGCTCATCTCGGCCCGTGTGGTGAAGGGCCGAAAAATAACCGGCTGGAAATCGATCAAAGATGATCTCATTAATGCCGGCGCGGACTTTGTCGATCAGGAGGTCGTTGAGGACGGCAATATTATTTCCAGCCGCAGTCCGGCGGACCTTCCGGCCTTTATAACCGCATCGCTCAGAAAACTCCCGGAAAGCTGACGGCCAATCTTTACCCGATAAGGAGAATGCTTTATGGAACGTTTTCAGGATAGAACAGCTGCCGGTATGTATCTGGCGGATCATATGCAAAAGTATGTGAATAAGCCTGATACGATTGTTCTGGGGCTTCCGCGCGGCGGCGTCGTAGTGGCTTTTGAGGTGGCACAGGGACTTGGTTTGCCGCTGGATATTTTTCTGGTCCGGAAACTGGGCGTTCCCGGCTATGAAGAACTGGCCTTTGGGGCTATAGCGTCCGGCGGCGTTTAGGTCATCAATGAGGATGTATTGAACAGCATCCGGATTTCGCCTGCCGAAATCTCGCGCATTGCCGCCACGGAACTTGCAGAACTCAAACGGCGCGAGCAGGTGTACCGGCAAAACCGCCCGCAGCTCGATGTTCAAGGCCGGACGGTTATTCTGGTTGATGACGGTCTGGCCACAGGCGCGACCATGCGCGCCGCGGTGGAAGCGCTCGGCAAACTCGGTCCGCGAAAAATTGTGATTGCCGTGCCTGTGGCGTCGGTTGAAGCCTGCAATGAATTCCGTACTAAAGTTGATGAAATCGTCTGCGGCGTCACGCCCCTGCACTTTAACGCGGTGGGCGCCTGGTACGATGATTTTTCACAGACGACCGATAAAGAAGTCATTCAACTGCTCCGGGCGGCGGAAACTTCGGGGCAAACTGCGGGAGCCATGCGATGAAAGCCATTCAAAGGACAATGCCGGATTCCACGGGAGAGATGACCGTCCGCGTCCCGGTTGGTCATGCCATACTGGAAGGCGATCTGGCGATTCCTCCGCGGGCAAAAAGCATCATTTTGTTTGCGCACGGCAGCGGCAGCAGCCGCCTCAGTTCGCGCAATAAGTACGTCGCCCGATACTTGCAGCGCGAAGGACTGGCGACATTGCTGTTCGATCTGTTGACATCTGAGGAGGAGCAGGTCGACCGATACAATGCGCGGCTTCGTTTCGATATCAGCCTCCTGGCTTCCCGGTTGTCCGGGGCGACGGCCTGGGTGAAAGCGCAGAACGCAATGGCGAAAATGACGATAGGGTATTTTGGAGCCAGCACGGGCGCGGCGGCGGCGCTGATTGCGGAAAATGATCATCAGGATGTGGTGAAGGCCATCGTTTCCCGCGGAGGCCGGCCGGACCTGGCCGGGCGTGGACTTTCCGTTGTGTCGGCGCCGACTCTGTTTATTGTGGGCGGCGAAGATTATGAAGTCATCACCCTCAATGAACAGGCCATGACACAAGTAAAAGCGATTAAAAAAATGACTATTGTTCCGGGAGCGACCCATCTGTTCGGGGAACCCGGAGCACTGGAGGCGGTCGCCGATCTGGCCTCCTTCTGGTTTAAAAAATATTTGAGCCGCGGGGCGTTCGGGGCATCCATCATTAACCATCCGGATTAAATTCAATCAGGCGGGTCAGCTCCGCATGCACCTTTTCATGTCACTGAATCTTGGCTTATAATTCCTTGTCCTCCTTTCTCAGGAGGCAACAGGAAGTAATGTTGCCCATCAACCCGCGGGCCAGATTTTTTTGAATACTGTTTTCGGGAAAAAGCAGTAGGGGCATTCATCCGGAGGTTCTCCGCCATAGTGAATGTGTCCGCAGATGCCGCAGCGCCAGGCTGTCGTGTTTTTTGCGCCCGGATCATTCAAATCGAGCGCGCGGATCATCGGAAGGTCTGAAAGCGACGGCAGGGACGGTTTGTATTGATTCAGGACATAACCGGAAACAATCAGACGCTGAATCTCACTGGTGCCTTCGTATATGCTAAGCAGGCGTATATCCCGGAATAATTTCTCAATGGGAAACATTTTCGTATAGCCGTAGCCGCCGAAAATCTGCATGGCATCATTGACGACTTCCATGGCCGTTTCCGTCGCATAAAATTTGGCGATGGAGGCGCTGATAGTCGGGTCCATGCCGTTATCCGCTTCCCACGCCGCCTTCCATACCAAAAGCCTGGAGGTTTCCACTTTTTGGTACATTTCGGCCAGTTTGAACTGAATGGCCTCAAAATTGGAAAGCCTGGCGCCGAAAGCACTTCTATGCCTGGCGTAATCGATGGCGTATTCCATTGCCGAACGGGCGGCGCCTACGGCAAAAGCACCGATGGCGGGCCGGGTACGGGCGAAAGTTTTCATGGCCAGGACAAAGCCTTTGCCCGGTTCCGCAATAACATTTTCCCGGGGGACTCTGACGTTCTTAAAGTTAATCCCCGCCGTATTCGAAGAGCGCTGGCCTAATTTCGGAATCGGTTTGCCTACGGAAACCCCGTTCCAGTCTCTTTCCACGAGAAAGGCGCAAATACCCTCATGCTGTTTAGTAGGATCAACGGTGGCAAAAATCGTCATGTAGTCAGCCACCGAGGCGTTGGTTATCCAGTACTTTGTGCCGTTTAAAATATAATCGTTTCCGTCTCTTTCCGCTCTGCAGCGTATAGAGGCGACGTCCGAGCCCAGCAGCGGTTCCGATGTCGCAAAACAAATGCGCTTAAATTCACGAAGGATGAGCGGAAGATATTTTTCTTTAACCTTTTCGTTTTCGGAAAGAAAGATCGGCGCCATGCCGAGAGAATTATCAAAAATAGATGTTGCCACACCCGAACAAACGGCGGCCATCTCCTCGGTAAGAATAACGTTCTCGATCAGGCCAAATCCTTTGCCGCCGTATTTTACGGGTATATCCGTATTCATAAAACCGGCGGTAAACGCTTTTTGCAGCAAGAAAAGAGGAATTTCATCCTTCTCGTCATAATGCCAGACGGCCGGCAGGATTTCTGTGACGGCAAATTCGCGGATTTTTGACTGCAGCTCCTTTTGTCCGGAACTTAATTCAAACTGCATAATCATTTCCTCCTGTCAAAGAAAGGTTATCATACGATTACCTTCCCGAATCAGGGTTCATGGAGTGCGCTGTTGCGACCTGATCACCTTCCGGAATGCCGCCTGTCGCCTGCTCATCTTTCATATAATAGGGCTTTTCATTACTGCCGAAGACCACTTTCTTCTCCACGAGGTCTTCTTCGAGGGGGTGCTCATCCTCGAATTCTTCCGCCTCCATTTTGGGCTCTTCATTTTCATAATCGCCGAGCTTCCACATCATCTCGTCCAGGTCTTTGTCGCACACCCTGTCTTTTCCGCTTTCAAATTCTTTAATCTGGTCGTCAAGAAGCCTGTCCAGGGGCTTTATTTTGTCAACATTTTCGCATTCCATATCGTCCTCCTTTATGATGACTTTTCAAATTCGGCGGCGATTGCATACCTCTGCAACTTGCCGCGGGTAAGCGCGCATATTTGGATCTAAAATGGGGGAATCCGCCGCTAAAATCAATGATGGATAATTGTAAGCATAATGGTGGGTAAAAATAACCATTGGGGAATGACCAGACAACCGCGTGCCGGCGAATCTGATAGGTTTTGCCTGTCAATTTGTCCTTATTTAATTATCGTTGTTTTGAGCCCGCCGGTCCGTATATTTCACATCGGGGAATGCGTTCGTAATTTTGCACGCTACGAAACGTGCATTTATTTTCGATGCTGTGAAAGAAACCAGCCTTCAGTTTTTTGCCGACTGAAGTATTTTTCATGGAGGTGTATTATGGCGGAAGAAAAAAAAGAATTGGTCCGATCAGAAGCACGGCCTTTAATGTCTCTCAGGGAATTCGACAAATGGTTTGACGAGGTTCTGCCCCGTCCCTTCACGCCGTTCTTTTCCAGAATGAGAAGCGGCATTGAAGAAGAGTTGATGCCCGAAGTGGACATCTTTGAAAGGGACGGAAATGTGGTTTTGAAAGCGGAACTTCCCGGCATGAAGAAAGAAGACATCGAAGTGACGTTGACGGACGGCAGCATTACCATATCCGGAGAGAAAAAGAAGGAAGATGAAATCAAGAGGAAAGATTATTACAAATTGGAACGCTCCTATGGCTCATTCTGCCGTACCTTCAGTCTCCCCACGGAAGTCAAGGGGGATAAAGTTAAATCAACATTTAAGGACGGCGTTCTCGAAGTTACCATGCCCAAAAGTGACGAAGCCAAGAGCAAAGAAGTGAAAGTAAAAATTGATTAAAGCACGCTCAGGCTGGTTTACTCGAGGGAGCATGAGGGTTTTCGGAAAGCATTATTAATTCCGGCGGCGGAAAAACGGAAGGCTGGTTGATTTATGAATCTTTCTTACGCATGAAAAACCCTTATCATGCGGCTCCAAACAGTATTCGATCAATGAGGAATGAATGCCGGCCAACCGGCCTCTCTGTTCATGAACGCATGGATGGAAGAGAATGACAGGATTGCCGGATATGAACTTTTCCTGTTAAAGGACACCCCCACTGTGATTGAATAATAAACGGGGGTGTCCCTCATGACATGCCTTGCCGCAGTATTCTGCACTTCTCCCTTTTTTGTGCCTACAGACTCGCGGAATGTGCTGATGCGTCGCCAATGCCGGGCAGGATGTCTTCTTTGACCAGATTGCCTTCCATGGCTTTGTCTTTGCCGCCGGAGGTCATCTTTCCGGATTCATTGTTTTCCATCTTTCCTTCTCCGTCGAGTTTCCATAGCACTTGCTCAACGTCTTTGTCGCAGACCCTTTCTTTTCCTTTAAATTCGTTATTGGGGTCTTCCATGACTTTGTCCATCAACTTTTTTTCTTCACATTCGTCGTCCATAATCATCTCCTTTGATAAAGTTTTCCCAGCTGTTATTGTTTCCCCCGATAAAACTGCCCCCAGCTTTTCAAGGCTTGAGTTCCAGCCTTCCTTCATTCCGCTTTTGAGCATGGCTTCCATTTGTTCTTTTTTTGCCGGTTCCGGATAGATGACGGAAAGTTTTGTTCTACCGGTTTCCGGTTCTTCAAAAAGAACGGTAACCGTTGATTCTTTTGGAAAATCCGAATCCATTCCATAATCAGCAGGCTCTTGCATCTCGCCTTTCTCATTGGAAAAATAGTCCGTCAGAACGAGTTTTTTACCGGGTACAATTTCCTGATAGATACCCGCGCTGTACATATCCTTGTCCCACTCGGAACCTTTCGGTCCGTGCATGGCAAAGATGTATTGGCCGCCGACTTTCAAATCCACTTTGATGCTAGGCGCGGTAAAATCCCCGGGCCCCCACCATTGTTGAATGATTTCCGGTTCTGTCCAGGCGCGCCATACGGCCCTGGACGGCGCGTCAAAAACTCTTTCGATAACAATTCCTTTTTCGTCATTCATTTCAGTCCCCTCTCTTTGTGAAATTTTCTCCGGTCATGGTCTGGACGCCCTTATGATCCGGGCAGGCATGCCAAAACCAATTCGCCGCGGTCAGCGCCGTAAACGATTATTCATAACCATCTCCTGATAAACCCGGCAAACAGGGATGGACGTTCACGGAATCGTTAATGTCGATGTTTTACGGCCCCAGAGGTTGCAGGATGCCGTGACCTCGACGGTATCTCCTTTTGCAGCCGGTAACGGGTAAGTGTATGTGAATGTAGAATCAGCCGGTTGATTTTTATATTCATTGTTACTGAGAAGCGCTCTGTTTTTTCTGATCTCGACATATTCAATATGATGCAGGTTGGCCGCTGCGGTGTAGTGATCAATTTTGACGGATAAAATCTGCGTGCGTTCGTCGTATGACAAATCTACGGATTTCGGCTTTGTTGCATGAGCAGGTTGAACATTAAGAACGAGCAGGAAAAAGATAAAAAGAAGAATAGAAAAACATCCGGAATAATTATTTTTCATAACGTCTTCCCCGGTAAGGCGTGTGGTCTTGTCTTAAAACCGTGTATGCTGCAGTGTGCGGTCACTTCGAAGTTGTCATGAAAGTTGGCGTCCCGTCGGCACATCTCATTGACCGCATGGATTTCAAATCATCATCCCATCCCTGTATGCTTGCCGGGCCAGGATGATCCGACCTGGCCATATTGACCTTTATCATTGCCGTCAAAAGCAGCCTTATCATGATGAGGCATGCCCTGAACGCATTGCGTGCCCAGCATTTTCATGGGATCGACCAAAAGCAGAACATGACAGTACGGGCATTGGTAATGCATATATCCCGTGTAAGGATCATGTCCCAAATGGCAAAAAGACGGAAATTGAGAATCCGTCGTCAGCAATGAATCCATTGCCATTCCCCTGCCGCCGCAGGATTTACAAATAATGATGTTACGCATCCGTTCATACCCGTCTGAATTATGAAATCAATTGGACAGGGAAGCCCCCTGCCATGGGTCCGCATATTTTTTAATCTTGTAAACTCTGCCATTAAAATCCGTGCACTTCCAGCCATAGGTTGTCGGTTCAATGACGCAATCACCGGCGTTTCTCTTCTTTAAGATCGCCACAACATAATCGATGTCGGAAGATATCATGGCAACCTCTCCTCGATGCAATGTGCGCTCGCTAAGGTGCAGCCCGATAAATGTGAAGGCGGCGATGATCGGTAAAACCATCAGAAAGAAAATTATTTCATTTTTCACAAGCATCATCTCCTTTCCAATCAGTCTCTCACTTTGCACCCCATGCACCGGCGGCACACTATTATTTGTGCTGAAATTTACAGGATTCGGAAATGGCCGGCAATACGGGAAGATAAAGAGGTGAATGGTAGGCGAAAACCACCAGCAATGGATTTCTTCAATATTAAAAGGCTATTCAAGGTCCTATATATGAAATGAATGACATTTTTGAGAAATAGCAGGATTCGCCTACCGTTAACCTATGGAACAACCATGATTGCAAATATATCCTGATCGGATAACGTATAAAAAAACACAGGAGGAGACGGCATAAAAACAAAAGAAAAACTGCAGCAGGAAGCCGCAAAGATCACGGATAATAACGATGGCGCAGCAATATATTTGATGCGGGATGCGGTATGCCGACTTCATTGCAAGGAAGCCTTTTTAAAAGAATTAATGTCTGTTTTGACTTTGCCGGGTATAACCGCTATGGTCATGTTGATGGCTGAACCGATGGGTTGCTTATCGTGTTTCAGATGTAGAAAACAGCAGTATATACTACGCCGCATATTTCACTTGTGGCTTTTTTATGCTACATTTTATCATCGCAGCAAAAATTAATGGGATTCAGGAATAAAACAAAAAAACAGGAGGAGTTATATGAGGCGTGTTACATTAATGTTGGTGGTCATGGCATTGCTGGCTGGCTGTATCTCAGCTTATGCCAAAAATTATGAAATTTCTAAGAAAGCGGGCGATCTGAGCGTTTTGGTAACGATTGACAAGAATCCGCCGGTGACCGGTATCAACAAACTGACGGTAGGGATCACGGATGCGGCGGGCAAAACCGTAACGGATGCCGCGGTGGCTATTGATTACGGCATGCCGGCGATGCCCGGAATGGGAGCGATGAATTACAAAACGGCGGCTAAATTAAAAGGGGAAAGCTATCTGGCGACCATCAATTTTTCCATGTCCGGTCCCTGGTTTGTGAATGTCAAAATCAGCCGCGGTGGTAAAACACAAACGGTGAAATTAAATGTCGATATCAAGTAGGTTCGCCAGGCTCTGGCTGCTATTTTCAGCTGTTTTTCTTCTGGCTGCCGGTCCCGTCCATGGCGATCCGGTGCTGGAAGGCCTGATCGATGAGGCGCTGAAGAATAATCCTGAAATTCAGGCGTCGCAGGCCAGAATTGAATCTGCCCGTCTGCGGATTCCTCAATCCGGCAGCCTGCCCGATCCGATGTTTATGTTCGGCTATCAAAATGAAGGCTTTAACCGCTATACTTACGGCGAGATGCAGGGCGCCCAGTGGATGTTTTCAGCGACGCAGCAATTTCTGTTTCCGGGCAAGCGCAGGCTCAAAGAAGAAATGACGACGCGGGACGCGGAGAGCCTGGAGGCCATGCATGAACTATTGAAGCTCAAAACAACGGCGCGGGTCCGGGAGATCTACCTGGACCTTTTTCTGGCCTATAAGAACATTGATCTCTTGAAGGATAAACGGGAATTGATCAACCGCATTGAAAGCCTGACTCTGGCGCGGTATGCCGCAGGGCGTGCCATGCAGCTGGATGTCCTGATGACGCAATCCGAAAAGTACATGCTGCTGGAAAAAGAAGAAATGGCGAAACAAAAAATCCTGTCTCTGGAGGCTATGCTGGCTTCCGTCGTCGGCCGGTATAAAGGCCCCGCGCTGCCCAGACCTTCCGAACCGGTTTATCAGCCTTTCGACCTGGAGATCGATGCCGCTCTCGACCTGGCCATGCAGCATTCTCCGGAGTTGAAATCGCGCGGTAAAATGATCGAGGCCGCCAATTCCAGACTGGCGATGGCGCAAAAAGAGTATTATCCCGATTTTGCCCTGAGTGGCAGCTACTTCAACCGGAGCGGTGAGTTTCCCGACATGTGGAGCGCTACCACGACCATTAACATCCCTCTTTATTTTCAATCAAAACAAAAACCGGCTGTCAATGAAGCCAGGGCCAATATCCATCAGGCCGATCGTGAAATGGAAGCCACCCGGGTGATGATTGGAGCAGCCCTGCGTGATAACTATTCCATGCTTCGGACATCGGAGAAGCTCATCGATTTGTATCAAAAGGGGCTTCTTCCCAGAAGCAGGCAGGATATCGAGCAGGCGCTGACCGGGTATTCCACGGGAAGGATAGAGGCGGTCAGCATTATTTCCCGCTTAAAAACACTGCTCGACTATGAATTCTCATACTGGGGCCAGCGTGTGGAGCGGGAAAAAGCCATTGCCCGCCTGCATGCTATTACGGCCGGACGTTCCGTTGGAGGGGAGAAAAGATGAAAAAAATAAACAGCCGTCTGATCAGGTCAGGGTGCCTTTTGACGGCGGGATGTCTGGCCATGGTCATGGCATCGGCGGTCGCAGCCCAGGATCATTCGCAGCACGGGCAGGCGGCAGCCAAAACCGCTCAAGCCAAACCCGCTTCCCGGCAGAAACAGCAGGCAGTTGAACCGGATCGGGAAGTGCCGCAGGTGGAAATTTCCGCCGGGCAGCAAAAGCTTATCGGCGTGAAAACGGTGAAAGCCGCACTTGCGCCGATGAAAAGAATTATCCGGACCGTCGGGAGAGTGGAAGCCGATGAAAGCAGGCAGGCTACGATCAATGCCAAGATTGAGGGATGGATTGAAAAACTCTATGTGAATACGACAGGCAGTTACATCACAAAAGGCGCGAAGCTCGCTGAAATTTACAGTCCGGAGCTGATCGCGACCCAGCAGGAGTTTCTGACGGCTTTGAAGTGGACGAAGCAGACGGCCGCCGGTTCTTCGGACGGGAGCAGGACGGCCTCATCCGCAGTGAACAAGCTGATGGCCGGGGACGCGGCGGCAACATTGGAAGCGGCGCGCCAGCGACTGCTCTTATGGGACATTTCCGCAAGCCAGATCAAGCGTATTGAGGAAACCGGCCAGCCCGTGAGGACCTTGACTCTGTACGCGCCTGTTTCGGGTTATGTCACGCAAAAAATGGTCGTTGCGGGAATGAGGATCATGCCGGGTGAAAAAATGTTTGATATAGCTGATCTGTCCAGCCTCTGGGTGATTGCCGATATCTATGAGTATGAACTGCCCTTCATTAAAGTCGGAAACCGGGCGGTCATGACACTGGCCTATCTTCCCGGCGTGGAAATGACCTCACAAATTGATTACATTTATCCCAACCTCTCGGCGGAGACGCGAACCATCAAAGTGCGTCTGAAGATTGCGAATCGCAACAATCAACTCAAGCCGCAGATGTTCGGCAATGTGGAAATTCAAATTAACCTGGGCCGTAAATTGGTGATTCCGGAATCCGCCGTGGTGGATACGGGCAGGGCCATGGTCGTTTATGTGGATCTGGGCAACGATGCGTTTGAGCCGCGGGAAATCAAAACCGGGATTAAGACGGATGGCTATGTTGAAGTACTGCGCGGCTTGAAAAGCGGTGAAAGGGTCGTGGCATCGGCTAATTTCCTGGTGGATTCAGAAGCGCAGTTAAAGGGGATAAAACCCCTGCCTTCCAGATAGAGGACTTTGCATGATCGGGAAAATCATTGAAGCTTCCGCCCGCAACAAATTTATCATTTTCCTCATGGTTTTTTTTGCCGTGGCCTGGGGATTGTGGACGCTGAAAAATACGCCGCTGGATGCTCTTCCCGACTTAAGCGATACACAGGTTATCATTTACACCGAATGGCCGGGGCGCAGCCCCGACCTGGTGGAAGATCAGATTACCTATCCCATTACCTCTACGCTGCTTGCCGCGCCGAAAGTCCAGGCGGTGCGCGGATTTTCCTTCCTGGGCAGTTCCTTTATCTATGTCATCTTCGAGGAAGGGACGGATATCTACTGGGCCAGAAGCCGTATCCTGGAATACCTTCAGGCCGTCAAAAATAAAATACCGGCTGATGTTAATCCGGTTCTGGGCCCCGATGCCACGAGCCTCGGCTGGGGATTTTCATATGCCGTGGTGGATGAATCAGGCGGACTCAATCTGGCGGAACTTCGTTCTCTTCAGGATTATAACGTCAAGCTGGCGCTGGAAAGTGTGGCCGGTGTTTCGCAGGTGGCGAGCATCGGAGGTTTCGTCAATCAATACCAGATTACCGTCGACCCCCATCGGCTGTCCGCCTATAATCTGCCCCTGCCCAAAGTCATGGAGGCGGTTCGCAAAAGCAACCGGGATGTAGAGGGGCGCGTGCTGGAATTTTCAGGCACCGAGTATATGATCCGGGGCCGGGGTTATCTTAAAGCGGTGAAGGATCTGGAAAATATCGCCGTGGGTGCAAGCGCGGCGGGTACTCCCGTCTATTTGAAAGATGTTGCCCGTGTTCAACTCGGGCCGGAAATTCGCCGGGGACTGGCCGATCTGGACGGGAAGGGCGAAGTCACCGGAGGAATTGTCATTGTCCGTTTCGGTGAAAACGTTCTCAATGTTATTGAGCGGGTTAAAGATAAAATCAAAAATGACATTACGCCAAGCCTGCCCAAGGGCGTAAAGATTGTTACGACGTATGACCGTTCCGATTTGATCCGCCGATCGATTGACACGCTCAAAGATGAAATTATCAAGCTGGCCATTGCGGTCAGTATTGTCTGTCTGATCTTTCTGTTTCATCTGCCGTCCGCGCTGGTCGTGATTGTCACGCTGCCCATTGCCATTATCATATCCTTTATCTGCATGTATTATCTGGGCGTCACTTCCAATATCATGAGCCTCTCCGGCATCGCCATAGCCATTGGCGCGATGGTGGACGCCTCCATCATCATGGTGGAGAACGCCCATAAAAAACTCGAGGAATGGGAGCGGGAAGGGAGCCCGGGCGCGAGAACGGAGGTCATCATTGCCGCCGCCCGCGAAGTCGGGCCTTCGCTTTTCTTCGCCCTCTTGGTAATCACGGTAGGATTTCTGCCAGTTTTCACCCTGGAAGCGCAGGCGGGACGGCTGTTCAAGCCGCTGGCTTATACCAAAACGTTTGCCATGCTTTTTTCGTCATTTCTGGCGATTACACTGACCCCGGTTTTAATGACCCTGTTTATCCGGGGTAAAATCCGGCCGGAAGAAAAAAATCCGGTGAGCCGTTTCCTGCACAAAATTTACGAACCCGTCGCTCATCTGGCGATCCGCTTCAGCAAAACGGTCATTGTTATTGCCGTCATTATTATGGCTCTGACGGTTTATCCCTTTCTGAAACTGGGATCGGAGTTCATGCCGCCGCTTTATGAGGGATCACTCTTCTATATGCCCGTGACCATGCCGGGCGTCTCCGCTCCGGAAGCGGCACGGCTGTTAAAAATGCAGGACGAAATCCTGATGAAAATTCCGGAAGTTGCTCAAGTCTTCGGCAAGGCCGGCCGCGCCGAAACGGCGACGGATCCGGCTCCGCTGGAAATGTTTGAAACCGTCATCAATCTGAAACCGGAAGCCCAGTGGCGCAAGGGCATGACGAGCGAAAAGATCAAAGATGAAATGAATGACGCGCTCAATATTCCCGGCGTGGCCAATTCATTTACCATGCCGATCAAGGCGCGCATTGATATGCTGGCTACCGGTATCCGCACGCCGGTGGGGATTAAAATTCTGGGTCCGAATCTGGAAGAAATCGAAAAGATCGGGATGAATCTGGAGCATCATCTGCGGGACGTTCCGGGAACGCGCAGCGTTTATGCGGAACGCGTGGCGACCGGTTACTTCCTGGATATTGTCGTCAACCGGGAAGCCATCGCCCGGTATGGCCTCGCGGTGGATGATGTGAATGAGGTGATTCAAGCCGCCATCGGCGGCATGAACCTGACCACAACCGTGGAAGGCCGGGCGCGTTATCCCGTGAATATCCGTTACCCGCGGGAACTGCGCAGTGACGTGGATAAACTTAAACGGATTCTGGTGCCCGTGATGGCGCAGGGAGGCGCTCTCCCCGCTGTTGCATCCCCGATGACCGGGAGCGGGGGCATCAGGCAAGTGCCGCTGGGAGAGCTTGCCGACTTCCGTGTGATCCGGGGGGCAACGTCCATCAAGAGTGAAGAGGGGCTGATGACCTCTTATGTCTATATTGATATGACGGGACGCGATGTCGGAAGCTATGTGGAAGATGCCCGCAAAAAAGCCGCCACCGTCAAATTGCCGGAGGGGTACCGGCTGGTCTGGAGCGGCGAATATGAATACATTCTGAAAACCCACGAACGTTTAAAGCTGATTATTCCTTTTACGCTGCTGATCATCTTTGTAATTCTTTTTCTCAATACCCGTTCGGTCATTAAAACGGCCATTGTTCTTCTGGCCGTGCCTTTTTCGCTGGTCGGTTCCTTCTGGTTCTTATACCTGCTCAACTACAACATGAGTATTGCGGTCTGGGTAGGTATCATCGCGCTCGCCGGTCTCGATGCCGAAACCGGCGTGGTCATGCTTTTGTATCTGGATCTGGCTTATGAGAAGTGGAAAAAAGAAGGATTGCTCAGGTCGAAAAGCGATTTGCGGGATGCCGTCATGTTCGGCGCCGTCAAACGCATTCGCCCGAAAATAATGACGGTGAGCGTCATACTGGCCGGCTTGATTCCGATCATGTTCAGTTCCGGCACCGGCGCCGACGTGATGAAGCGGATCGCCGCTCCCATGGTGGGTGGTGTGATAACCTCCACGATTCTTGAATTGATCATTTATCCCGCCATCTACATGCTCTGGCGGAGCCGGGGGCTTACGAAAGATTAAGGTAAAAGATAAAGATTGAATTCCCTTGCCTGCGCCCATCAACACAATAACTGTAATGGCTGATCAGGTATCCAGGGATGTCAATCCTTCACGGATGGCATATTTGGTCAGGTCCACTGTACTTCTCATATTCAGTTTCTGCATGATGTTCCGACGGTGGGTTTCTACAGTCTTGACACTCAGGAATACATGATCGGCGATCTCCTTTGCCGTCAGTCCCTCCGCAATCAGCTGCAGAATTTCTCTTTCTCTCGATGTCAGGACGGAAGCGCCGCCGACAAAAGCATCATTGGATTTATTGAGGTATCCCTTGACAACAACATCCGCAATTTTTGGACTGAGATATTTATTTCCCGTGAGGACCTGTTTAATCGCGCTGGAAAGTTCTCCGAAGGCGCAATCTTTGAGAAGGTAACCCGAAGCGCCGGCTTCCAGCATGCCTAATACAAACCGTCGATCCGAATGCATGGAAAGCGCAATGACTTTTACCGCCGGCATTTCCGAGATGATTTTCCGGGTTGCTTCTATCCCGTTCATATCCGGCATGCTGACATCCATGATAATCACATTGGGCAGCAGCTTTTCGGCGAGCTTGATGGTTTTTCTGCCGTTTTCCGCCTCGCCCACGACCTCCATGCCTTCCTTCTCAATGAGAGTCCGCAGGCCATCCCTGAATATTTTGTGATCATCAACAAGAAGAACTGTCGTTTTCATTTTTTGCGCCGCCCCTTCCTGTTTTTTATTCCAGGTTTCCATTATCTGATTCAAAAGAATCTTTGAGAGCTATTTTATAAGCATTTACCTTTAATGGAAATCGGTTTGCCTCTTATTGTAGCTCAGTCTTTGGCTTAAAAACCCTCATCCATTGTATGAGATGCTGCTCGTTGCGCGCATATCCCTTTTCAGATTCCGCCTGGATCATGACGATGTGTTTCATTTTTATGCATAAAACAGGTACCAAATAACGGCGGATGATTCAAGAAATATGATCACGATTTATCCCGGGTTGATATCGCACCGGTAATCGGATCCAGTTCAATCCGCAATGTTTTTCCCCTCTGAAAGAGGATGATGGTTCCTCCCGCCATGGTGCCGCCGGGACTGAAAACAATGGAATATTGTCCGTGGATGACCTCACCGGAAAACGGGTCCATTATTTTAATTGAAATTCCCGGCGGGATAGTCCGGGGAGGAGCGCCTTCCATGCCGTAGGATCTGTTGTCCAGATCGATCGTAAAAGTATGACTTTCCATATTCATGCGGGCCAGGGACCTCGTCCGATGGATCATGGCCGAAATTTCCCGCCCCGTCGCATTAAATTCCGAGCCGGGCAGAAAACCGGTAAAAAAGAAAGCGGACAAACCCAGGATGATGGTAATCAGAAAGACAACAATCATCAGCTCCATCAGGGTAAAGCCTTTGGAATTTTTTTTCATGGATGGACATACCTGCATTAATATTGTCGGGCCGGTTATCATCACAATGGGATATCCGATATGCTGAAAACAGCGAGCAGCATGGAAACAACGATAAAACCGATCACCAGTCCCATAAAAAGGATCATCAGCGGTTCAAGGAGGGACATGAGTCTTTTCACGGCCTGCTTCAGACTTTTTTCATAAATGACGGCAATCCGTATCAGCATTTGATCGATGGTGCCCGTTTCTTCGCCGACCCTGATCATGGAGAGAGCCAGGGGTGGGAAAATGCCGGTCTGGGCAAGGGGCTCGGAGATGCCTCGTCCTTCCTTGGCGCCTTTGGACACGTCTTCAATGGCCAGGGCGATGACACGATTGCCGATGACTTCCCGGGAATTGTTCAAAGCTTGAAGCAGAGGCACCCCGCTGGATAAAAGTGTTCCCAGCGTTCTGCAGAATCTGGCCGTTTCCAGTTTCTGGATCGTATCTTTCATGAACTTGAGTTTGAAGCCGTCCCATTGATACCGTCCCGCATCCGATGCAATATAATTTTTCAGGGCAAACCATGACGCAATCATCGCGACGAGCAGTATCCATCCATACGATTTGAGGCCCTCGCTCAACATCAGAAGGATTTGTGTCGAAACGGGCAGCGCGCTTCCCAGCTCGGCAAAAATAACAGAAAATCGGGGCAGGACGAAAGTGAGCAGGACGATGATGGAAATTCCGCCCGTTACAAAAAGAATGGCCGGGTAAATCATGGAAGAAATGAGGTGATCTTTCAATTCTTTTGATGATTCGAGAAACTCGTTCAACCTCTCCAGCGTCACCCCGAGAATCCCGCCTTGTTCGCCGGCCCGAACCATATTGACGTAAAACCTGGGAAAGATCTGCGGATGTTTGGAGAGCGCATCCGAAAAAGAAACGCCGCCCCGTACGGATTTGAGCAGGCTCTGGATCGTCTCTTTCATTTTTTTATGTTCGGAGATTTCCGAAAGAATATTCAGGCCCTTGTCCAGAGGGAGCCCCGCCTCTAGGAGGGACTGCAGTTCAGCGGTGAAGGATACCAGATCTCCCGTGCTGGTTTTGTGCTGGAATTTTGACATGAAGCTGCTTGCCGCCGCAGCTTTTACCTCCAGGGGAATAACGCCCGTGTTGATGATCCGGTCCAGGGCCGCCTGTTGATCTGCCGCCTCGATGACTCCCTCGGCAACGATTCCCTCCCGGGTTGTTGAGCGATAAGAAAAGATGGGCATTTATACCTCCTGTGTTACCCGGTATACTTCACTCAAAGTCGTAAGCCCTTTTCTGACCTTGTCGTTGCCGTCTTCGAGAATCGTTTTCATCCCGAGTTTGACGGCCATTTGCCTTAATTCGGCGGCGTCGGTGGTTTTGAGGATGAGCCTTCGGATCTGGTCATCGATCACCAGCAGTTCGAAGATGCCCAACCGGCCAAGGTATCCCGTGAAGGCGCATTTCTCACATCCTTTGCCGTGATAGGTGTCGCCGGGTAAAGCCGGATTATACGGATCGTCCCCCGGCAGATTTATTTCCCTGCAATGGGGGCAAATGATGCGGACGAGGCGCTGGGCCAGTATTCCCCTGATCGTTGATGATAAAAGGAAGCTTTCCAGACCAAGATCCAGAAGCCTCGTGATGGCGCTGGGCGCATCGTTTGTATGCAGTGTGGAGAGAACCAGATGCCCGGTCAGGGCGGACTGCACGGCAATTTCGGCTGTTTCCAGATCCCGGATTTCTCCGATCATGATGACATCGGGGTCCTGCCGGACAATGTGGCGAAGGGTATTGGCAAAATTGAGGCCGATCTGAGGCTTGAGCTGGATCTGGTTGACGCCTTTCAACTGATACTCGATCGGGTCCTCGACGGTAATGATCTTCTTCTCGGGAGAATTGATTTTGTCGAGGGCGCCGTAAAGGGTCGTGGTCTTGCCGCTGCCCGTCGGTCCGGTAACGAGGATGATGCCATTGGGTTTTTGAATCAGCTTGTTAAACTGCAAAAGCATATCATCGGCAAATCCCAGACGTTCCAGATCGATAACGATGCCTTCCTTATCGAGAATTCTCATGACGATGCTTTCGCCGTAAAGAACGGGAATGCTGGAGACGCGGAGGTCGATTTCCTTGTTGCTGACCTTGATTCTGATGCGGCCGTCCTGAGGGAGGCGCCGCTCGGCGATATTGAGTTTGGCCATGATCTTTATTCTGGAAACAATAGCCGCCTGCAATTTCTTAGGCGCTGTCTCGACGTTGTGGAGCACGCCGTCAATACGAAAGCGGATGATTAATTCATCTTCGTAAGGTTCGACATGAATATCGCTCGCCCTGCTTTCCAGAGCGCGGGCGATGATCAGGTTCACCAGCTTGATGATCGGCGCTTCGGAGGCCAGATCCTTAAGATGGCCGACGTCCTCGCCGTCATCCGCGGAATATTCAAATCCCTTGTCTTCGATATTTTCAATGACCTTGTTGATTTCCTGGCTCTCCTGGCCGTAATATCGCGCGATATAATCATCGATCGCTTTTTCATCGCCGGAAAAGACCTGAACCTCCGCGCGCAGGGCGACCCTTAAGGCGTCAATAACCTCGCGGCTGGTCGGGTCTGCCATGATGACCTTGAGAACATTGCTCTTCATTTCCAGCGGGATGATCCGGCTGTCCCGGATGAACCGGTTGGATAATCCATCCAGAACAATAGGAACCTTGGGGAGATTTTCGATTTTAACGGCGGTTATCGTCTGGTTCATCTTCGGGCCTTCCATTGTTTTTAGTGACGGTTCTTTACGCCTTAAATTATTTCATCTTGCCGGCTAATTATCTATAGGGGGTAAGCCTCATCCGCCGGGATAAATCTCTTAAATAAGAATCAGGAAATGGATCAGAGAAGCGGAAAGATTGCCGGCGGGCGGGAGCCGCGGGTTATTGAATGGTTGCTTTATTCATGCCGCATGGATTAAGATGAATGGTCTTGAAGGAACGAAGCGACTCCCTGAAACGGAGTGGACCTGAATCAGATGCTGAAAGGCATGCAAAGACGTTGGATTGACTGAAGAAAGACAATCCTATTTTTCACCTGTCCGGTAAGAGCCCTGGCGCAAGACTTCCAAATATTCGGGGATGGAATAGAACAACATATATCCGGTCGGGGTGAGCGCCGGTTCATCGCCCAGAATGACGTAACCGAACCAGTCATCCATCCATTTCCATTCGCCGTCGACTTTAACCTGTGCCTGCGCGTGCGCATCCCAAAGCGGATGGCTTACCTTATAAATTGAAATACGCGTCTCCAGATGTTTTTCCACGCCCATCGAGGCCGTCTCCAGTACCTGATGACGGCACACCAGTTTGTCCGCGCATCCGGATATGAGAAGAATGGTCAGCAAAATAGAAATGTAAGGAAGGCCTGAATGAAAGCGGTTAATTTTTAGCATGTGGAATAAGCTGATCCAGGAAATTCCGGATATCCATCAGTCGCTGAAATTTGACTTTGATACAAGGCGAAATTTACCTGCCTTTCTGCGAGGGCATTCCCATTCAGTAATTAAATCGGTAGACGCCACGGGAACTTTATAAAAAGGATCTACTTTATTTCTTTATATCAAACAAAATACATTAATCAATGTTTTCGGCGACTATCCAGCGGCTTAAATATTATAATAAAACGCATAATATCATTAAATTCATTAGTTACTGCCATTTTTAATCTATTTATTGATAATTTGTAAACGATTATTTTGAGGCATAGATGGTCTGATGAATATTTTACCTGTGTTGTGAGCTCTTGTTGTTGATACGGTTTGGATCAAATCATGCGGTCATAAAGTTAGATTTAATCAGATAATACCCGATAGTAAATAAGGGAATCCCTTATGGCAAATAAGGGATCACCCGATAGAAAAACATTCTTCACATCTTTAAAATACCTCCAAAGATTGATCATAGGACGTTATCCCCGCTGTTTTTTTGCCGGGATAGCAAGGAGCATTTTTTAATACGGGTAAGCTCCTTTCTGAAACATGGTTCAATAATTGTCTGCATTCGCGCAACATACCATCCCTAAAATCTCTAATATGTAACTCAGAGGGCGGAGCTGTATCAGCCGATATTCAGCAATAAATTATATGAAAAAAACAATAACAATGGCATCTCCAACCAAAAAGAAAAGTAATATGGAGGAATGTTCTGTGGACTCACCGGAAAAGACGGGCATCACCGATATCGTATATGAGCGGGGCATACTTTATAATCTTTCACTCAATGATCTCCTGGCTGATCCTGATCAGCCGCGCAAGGTATTGGATGCTCACGCGCTGGAAGAACTGACCGCCTCCATCAGGAAGCATGGTATTCTGGAACCTGTTCTTTTTCGCCTTCATGAAGACGGTAATCTGGTTATTGTTGCTGGAGAACGACGAATCATTGCTGCACGCAAGGCGGGGCTGAGTTCGGTACCGGCTCTTTTCATCGACGGCAATGCCTCGGAAATATCTCTGATTGAGAATCTGCTGCGTCAGGACTTGACGGCGGTGGAGGAAGCGGAGGCCTTGCAGAGACTCATGAATCAGCAGAAATACACCCATGAGCAGCTCAGTGCCGTTATCGGCAAGGCGCGAACCACCATTTCCGATATCCTTCTGATCAACCGTTTACCTCAGCAGATTCGCGATGATTGTCGTGGTAACCGTACGGTATCCAAAAATGTCTTAATCGACATTGCCCGGAAGAAGCAGGAAAGAGCAATGTTCACTGCCTATGGATTGTATAAAGAAAAAATGAACAGGGGCAGAAAAACATCGAAGAAAAGGAGTACGTTTGACACCAAAGCCCTCGAAGCCATAGTCCTTATGGCCGGCAAGATCATGGACAAACTGAACAGCATTGATGCAACACACTGCGAAGCGGAAGACGATTCCGGTTTTAAGGACGCCCTTATTAATCTCAGAGACTGGATTGATTCCTTCCTGGCTCGTTCGGCTCAACGCCGGTAAAAGATGGGAGCAAAACTAAGATGGTATGAATAAAAAATCCGAATCATCACTCATTTCGTAAATAATTTTCAAAAGGTGGATATGCCGGAGCTCCGGCATCGGTTATATTTTCTTTAATATAGAATAAAATGTATATATTTCTCAATAATAAATCAAATTAACGCATAGCAGGCAGATTGATTGTTGCATGCTAAAAAGCCATACAGAAAATATACCAGTGGCGGCATTCCCTTTTCAGGATAAGTATATCATTTGAAGACGCGGCTAACATTAACAGGGATCGATACCGGGACTTCCGAAGATAGAGCAAGGGAACGCCACAGAAGAATAACTCTCACGGCACTTTCTTCCGGTGCAGCTAAGGTCATATCGTTTGTCGCTGCTGTGATAACCGTTCCCCTAACCCTCAACTACCTCGGTGCTGAACGCTATGGCCTTTGGATGACCATTAGCTCCGTTATTGCAATGATGGTATTTGCCGACTTTGGAGTAGGTAATGGGCTGATGAATGCAATAACGGAGGCTTATGGCAAAGATGACATTGGCGCGATTCGATCGCATATAACAAATGCATTATTAATCCTTACTTTATTAATGATACTTATTTTATTAGTATTTTTTGCTATATATCCGTTGATTCCGTGGAATAATATCTTTAATGTCAAGTCCGCAGCAGCAATCCGGGAGACCGGGCCAGCCGTGGCTTCGTTTATGGTCTGCTTTGCCGTAGGTGTGCCTGCCGGTATAGTACAACGAGTTCAAATGGGCATGCAACAAGGATTTTGGAGCAGTCTATGGCAAACCATCGGGAGTATTTTGAGTGTCCTGTCTATCCTGTTTGTCATTTATGTGAAAGCTGATTTGATGTGGCTTGTTATGGCAATGGCAGGTTCCCCCATCGTTTCACTTTTGGCTAATGGAATAATTTTTTTCTTTGTGCGGCGTCGTGATCTTCTGCCCCGCTTCTCTGATATTTCTGCAAAGGGGATGAAACGTATTCTTCATGGAGGGTTGATTTTTTTCGTATTGCAGTTGGCGGTGTCTATTGCTTTTGCTTCCGATAACATTATTCTTGCCAGAATGCTCGGCGCCGAATCAGTAACGCAATACTCCATTGTTTCCAGGCTCTTTGAGGGTGTTTTGATAATTATCGCTATAGCTTTCACCCCTTTGTGGCCTGCTTATGGCGAAGCAAATGCACGTGGAGACCATCTGTGGGTAAGACAGACCTTAAACAGGTCCATGATTCTTACACTGATTTTTACAGTATGTGCAGCAGGAATGCTGGTTCTGTTTTATAAGCCGATTTTTGCGCTATGGGTGGGCTCTGATTTCGTATTGCCCTTTATGCTTGTAGCGTTATGTGCAGGCTGGATGGTTCTCAAAGGATTGGGGGTTACCTACTCCATGTTTTTGAACGGTGTGAATGCCATACGACTGCAGTTGATTATTGCAACCGGCTTTACCATTGTTTCAATAGCTGCAAAAATATTCTTTGTCGGCAAATTCGGGGTAAACGGACTGCTCATGGCGATGATAGGGTCTTATGTTCTGCTGGTTGTTGTGCCATATACATTCCTTAACAACAGGATTCTTTCCCATGAATAGAAATGGCGACTCAAGAATATGAGATGCAAGGTGTGTGACCATGCGTGCAAATATTTTGGCAAGGCATTTCTGCTTAGTAAATTCAACGTCAATTATTTTCGTTGTAATAGCTGCGGCTTCATTCAGACGGAAAAACCATACTGGCTTGCAGAGGCCTATTCATCAGCAATCAGCAATCTCGATGTGGGACTGTTCAGCCGCAACATTTATCTCTCCAGGGTAACGAGAGCGGTTATAGGTCTGTTTTTTGACAAGAAAGCAAGATTCCTGGATTATGGCGGTGGTTACGGCATTTTTGTGCGACTGATGCGTGATAAGGGTTTCGATTTCTACAGGTATGACAAGTACTGCGAGAACCTCTTTGCCCGGCAGTTCGATGTTGAACTGGATTCATCGATTCCATATGAACTGGTGACGGCGTTTGAAGTCTTTGAACATTTTGAAAATCCTTCCGATGACATTGAGAACATATTGAAATTCTCATCGAATATTCTCCTTTCAACGGAACTGGTACCTGCATTGCTGTCGGGACCGGACGGCTGGAGATATCTCGGGCTTGAACATGGACAACATATCAGCTTCTACACCGTTAAATCTTTGCAAGAGATCGCTAAGCGACATGGCCTGAACCTGATAACTGATGGACGGTATATACACATTTTTACGAGAAGTCAGTTGCCGGGAATTCTCTTTCGATTGATTTGTCATGCTGCGATCGCGGATATATTCAATGTTTTCATTCGAAGCAACTCTTTGAACGATCAGGGCATTCGTCGAACGGATTTATAGCAAAACATTTCTTCAAATAAATTTAGTGCCGAGGTGGAATGAATATGAAGGAGATTTTCGATTCTTATATTGATAATGCTTTTGACGATTATAAACAGGCTACTTTCAAATTTGATAGTTTTGAGTATAATTACAGGAAATTCTTTCCTTCGAATACGACGGCTAAACTGTTGGACATCGGAATAGGGCGCGGTGAAATGCTTTCCTGCATGAAGAAATGGGGTTATGTGGATTATCTTGGGATCGATATATCCCCGAGCACGGTCGCATTTTGTGCTTCATTGGGGTTGAATTGCCTGTTGGTTGAAGATACGGCTCAATGGCTATCAGACAGGGAGTCTTCTTATGATGTCATTACGCTTCTGGACGTTTTGGAACACATAAAAAAAGAAGAGATCGTGCCATTCTTGAAATGTCTTTATAAAGCTCTGTCCCCTGGCGGAACGATCATCATTCAAGTGCCGAATATGCAAGCTCCGGATGCGCAACTGCACAGGTATAATGATTTCACCCATGAGGTTGGATTTATTGAACACAGCTTAAGGCAGGTTATGATCAGCGCAGGGATAGTGGACTTCAAATTCGGTGGCTTTGAAGATGCGTATAAAAGAAATTTCAGAACGAGAGTGAGGTATCATTTAAGAAATATGTATTGGGCGTATAGCAGGTTTCTGCGCAAAATTAATGCAAATCTGAACCCTGCAATTCTGAACCCCGTCTTTTTTGCGGTTGTTCACAAGCCCGTGCAAGGAGATCAATCATGAGCCTCAAAGTGAATGGAGTAGTTCTTCTCGTCAAAGGGGGCAGGTTTTGAAGGTATGTCTTAATGCATTATACTTCAACCCCGGTCAAATGGGCGGGACGGAGACATATTTCAGGGAGCTGGTTCGTCATCTTCCTGTTGTTCATAACAATAATTCATTCACTGTCTTCACAACTGCGGTCAACCGTGGTGAGTTTGACGGTGGAGGAGTTTCCGTAGCTGCGATCCGCGGCTATGAACAACCGGTATCGAGAAAGTTATTTCATCGAGTTATGCGAACCTTACTGAACTTTGATCTCTATGTCAGTAAATTGGCTGACCAGCAGAGCGATGTCATTCACTATCCGTTTACGATTATTGATCCCCTGGTGATCGACAGACCGACAGTGCTCACATTCTGGGATATGCAGCATGAGTTTTATCCTGAGTTTTTTTCCAGAAAAGAATTACGCCTTAGAAAAAAAATGTGCAAGAAGTCCGCACAACTGGCAACGCGTGTCATCGTGAGCGCTCAGTTTACGAAGAACTGCCTTATTGAGATGTATTCCATTGAACCAGAGAAGATTGATGTCGTGCATACAGGATTTTCACCGATTTTTCGGGTTATGAAAAATAACGATGCTGCGGAACGTCTGCTTACGGCATATGGAATAGATCGACCTTTCATGTTCTATCCTGCGGCAACATGGCCGCACAAAAACCATGCTGTTTTGCTAGACGCGCTGAAACTGCTCGCGGATAAATGGAACTTTGATGGTCTGCTGGTTCTGTCAGGCATCTCGAAAAAATATCATGGAAGCGTTGCCCGGAAAATACAGGAGTTGGGTCTGGCAAATCTTGTAAAGACCATTGGTTATGTGCCATTTTCAGACCTTCCGTATCTCTATAACGGGGCGCGTCTCCTTGTGTTTCCATCGTTGTTTGAAGGCTTCGGAATACCTCTTGTTGAGGCTATGGCCTGCGGCTGCCCTGTAGTAGCTTCTGATTGCACGACGATTCCTGAAGTTACAGGCAACGCGGGAAAGTTATTTGTTCCCACGTCGGCGGAGGACATTGCCGCATCAATATGGGGGATATGGAATGACGACGAGGCGCTATCAATGATGCGGGCCAGGGGATTGGAACGAGCAAATGCATTCAAGTGGGAAGAAACAGCTCGCAACACACTGTTGGTTTATCACAAGGCAATGGATTAATTATTCACGTGCCTTTTCGAAAAACAGTTTAAACAATACCGATGAAACTCAACCGAAAAATATACTCAGATTGGCTGCGGCAAGATGAAACAGATGCTCTGCCAACGGAAATAGTGAGTGTGGAGTCAGCCGTTTCCCGTCGGGTTGCTTCGCCCCGAACCAACCTCGGACAAGGCCGGGGCAGGTTATATGAATTGTTTCGTCATCTGGCTGATGACATACATGATCCGTCATGCACGATATGTGATTACGGTGCATTCCCCGGGACAACGCCCCGGATTTTGCGTGATAAACTATTCCCTTCAAAGGATTACAAACTGCTTGCGGCTGGTTTTAATTTTTCCTCCGATTTCGTAAACGCCATGATTGCGCGAGACATCAGGGTTCTCGAGATGGAGTTCGATCTGCGCAAGTGCGGAAAGGCCGGGCCGCCGCATATCCTTTCCGGTCCTTTTGAGCAAGACTCACAGGACGTCGCTATTTGCACCGATGTTATCGAGCACCAGATGTATCCATTGTCATTATTATGCGGGATTAACCGGCTCTTAAAAATGGGCGGGGTTTTGTACCTGACGACAAACAGCGTTTCATTCATTGGAGATATATGTAAACTGGCTGTCGGCCTTCAGAATTTAGAGCCATTGGAAGTCAGCCACGTTGTTCATGACGACCTATGGCGTCCTCATATCCGCCTTTATACGAAGCGAGAGTTGATTCGGTTGCTGGCAATGGCAGGTTTTCAAATTGAATATGCTTATTATGTGGATAACGGTAATGTATTTCGCGGGACGAAGGGGGCCCTTATTTCCACGTTGCGTACCTTTACATCAATAGTTCCCCATCTGCGAAGTCACATTTTCATAAGGGCGCGTAAGGCCGTGCCGGCAATTGAAACCGAAGGTTGGAACGTTGTTGCCAGGCAGTGTACGATATATGGGATCGAGAATATTTTAGGAGCTGTGTAATTATCTTTCGATGAGCGGGTAAATGGAAGATGTGGCTGTCGCGGTATGGAATCTGCGGAATGATGATGCATTGTCAATACTGCCGGACGGACAGGGGTTTAAAGAGGGCAAACGATTTTACCTGGGAGAAAAAGAATCATAATACGCTCACTGTTTATTACAAGGCAATGCAATGCATTGGTATTCTATTGATTCGGATTCAGCTCGATGTTTTTATTAAATAGGTTAGATCATTCATCCAGGAGAGCATATGTTATCACAGAATGATGTCATTAATGTTCTTGACGAAACTATTCAAGAATATTTCGAGAAACCGATCGATTTGCTGAATAACGGAAGTGGGGCGAAGGGGGAATCTGAATATATCATTCGATCCAAACCATCCTACATCAGAACGTTGCAAGATGTAGCAAAATATATAGAGAAAAACTTGTGCCTTCGGAATGAACCTTCAGAAATTAATATTCTTGAAATGGGGGCTTTTTTAGGTGTTACATCGATATCGTTGGCTAAAGCTGGATTTTCAGTTACTGCAATGGATATTCCCGAATTCATGACCAACGAGAGACTTCAACTCAGATATAAACGGCACCATATAAAAATGTTATCGCAAAACCTGAAGACAAACAGGATCCCTTGTGAAGATGACAAATATGATGTCGTAATGCTGTGCGAAGTTCTTGAACATTTAAATTTCAATCCGTTGCCGATTATAGTTGAAATAAATAGAACACTAAAAAGTGGCGGTCTTCTCTATCTGTCATTACCTAATATAGCGAGATTGACGAATAGACTGAAGTTGTTATTAGGCCATTCAATTCATAATCCCATCGACGATTTTTTTGCTCAGCTCAACGGAAAAGACAATATGGTTGTTGGGCTGCATTGGCGCGAATACACTGCAAATGAGATAAAATATATGTTTGAAAAATTGGGATTTCTGACTTTGGAATCCTATATTACGTCTGACACCGATTTTCTTATAAATTCGAGCCTAAGGAACGCAGCAAAAAAAGTCATATATAGGGTAATGCCCTCTCTGGGCTTCCATCAGGTCCATCTGTTTCGTAAGATCAAACAACCGCATGTTAATTTCCAATTTTGCGATGCTACTCAAAGTAAATGAAAACATATCGCAGTGATTGGGCAATACCGCCGATGCAATTACCATTTCATGCTTATTAAAGACGAAGCAGGCCTGTCGGGGGATAATGGCCGAATACGCTCATGTTGGATTATTTGAATAATGACACGTGAAAAAGAGAAATAGTAATATGGAAGATTGGCAAATAGTAAGCATTGCAGTTTTACTTTTATATCTGTTTTTCAGGAAAAGAGTCTGGGGCTGGCTTGATCCACTTTTTCTCTTTCTTGCAATAAGGATAGCCACTGCCATAACGGTATCAGGCCAGTATCTGTTCAGGCCTGATTTGACGGCACCTGGCGTCCTCCATATGACGTTATGTTTATTTGTATTTACAATTTCGCTTTGGGTCTGTTCTCCCAAAATAAAACCTCAGAAAATTAGTGAATCAGATGGGTCTGCTCAGGCGCACTATCTTCTTGGCATTGGCTTAGCCGTGTTGGCCTGCAAACTGCTTATTATGTTGTCCGTATTCAACCAACTGCCGCTGATTATTGGCGAAACAGGAAGTGATTCATATATAGAATTTGATCTCAATAATAAAGTCGCATCTTCTCTTCTGTTAGGTATTGGATCATTCGATATCGTGCTCCTCGCCTGCTGTACGCCGCTCTTGAAATCAAATAAAGAGAAAAACTGGGGATGGGTTGCGTTGATCATTTCTATTGTTTTATCCATTGCAGCCCCCAAAAAGGGAACACTCCTGATTGTAATATTCTCGATTGCCCTGGGCGAATATTTAAGAATTTATTTTTTCAACACAAAAACCAGAGTATTTACCCGGCCCGCATTGATGAGCATCGGAATTTTAATCGGCCTTGGTTGGGCCTATTTTATCTATGTCTCTACATTGGGAGCAGTTGATTTTGAAAGTATGAACAGTGCTTTGAACTTTGTCTGGTATCAATTTATGCATCCATATTCAATGTATGCGAGCGGTGAAATCTATGATTTTGCCGTCAACTATCAATTCAATCCCTTTTTGTATTTTTTTCACACGCTGTCATCTGTCATAGGTTATCCGGCGTTTTCAGCTTCGATAGGGCCATCCCTGCATGAGGATTACACTGGAATGCTGTCAGGACATGGCGTCAACCCCACATTTATCATTGAAGGGTATATCGTGTTTGGAAAAATAATGTCCGTATTCTATGCTCTGTTCCTGGGGACATTGCTGGGACTTGTAAGGCGCAGACTGCTCAAACCGTCAAAAGCCGTCGGCAAGAATATTGCACTGACTGCATTGTTGCTTCCGCCGCTGTATATTATTCCCATCGACTCGCTTTTGGCGATAAAAATCATGATAGTCTGCTTTCTGCTGATTGCTTGCTACATCGTTGTTACGGAACCAATGAGAGTGATCATGACCATCTGTCATCCTGTAGGTTCAGAAGATCCAAGGTAATTATTCCATGGTTGCAACCGCCGGTTATCCACTTGTATCGATTATTACTATCTGCAAGAATGCGGAGAAGATGATTGAGAAAACAATGATGAGTGTTTTCAATCAAACCTATCCATTCATAGAATATATTATCATCGATGGAAAATCAGATGACAGAACTGTATCAATCGCAAAAAACCTCGCGACCATTCATGGCGGTGATAAACGGACGCTCATTATTTCTGACTATGATTGCGGCATATCCGACGCAATGAACAAAGGTGTTTTATTGTCTAAAGGAGGATTAGTTTCACATCTTCATGCCGGTGACAGGTATGTCGATGATTGTACTATAGATAAAGTTGTTAATTCCTTTTTGAAAAAAAAATGGCGGTGGGCCGTTGCAGGGGCAAGGGTAGTTGACGCACTAGGAAATCAAAAACATCATTATTTGCCTGACCCTGCATTATGTAATCTTCTGAAAAAGAATTCTATCCCGCACCAATCAACATTCCTTGTTAAAGATATTTTTGAGAAACACGGTCTGTTTCGCACAGACTATGCTCAGGCCATGGATTATGAGTTCTGGTTGCGGATCGCTTTTAAGGGTAACGAAAAGTATACCGTGCTGCCCTTTGATGCGACGTATTTTCTTGAGGGAGGCAGGTCATCAAATATTACGGAGTTGCTTCAGCACTTGTACAGGTTGCGGAAGATGCTTCATGAGTATAAGTGCCCTAACAATGTTTTTTTGGATATCATCTTCTTGACAAGAGTTTTTCTATTCTCGATGTATCTTAAAGCACATCCGCTTCTGAAACCATTGCTGAATCTGAACAGAAAAGGACGCATGGGATGAGAATAGGCATCGATTCCAGGTTTGCCGTCATGAAAAGGAGGGGTATCGGTAATTATACTCTTAACCTCATCAGGAACCTCGCCGAGATAGACTCCGCCAACCAATACATCCTTTACACTGACCGTGACGACAGCGATAGGGTGCTGCCCATGCAAGCGAATTTCCGTGTAAGTAAACTGTTACCCTCCAATTACCCGATGTGGGAGCAAATCATATTACCCATGCAGGTAAAGAAAGATTGCGTTGATATTTTACATTGCAGCGGAAATACAGCGCCGGTCCTGTTAAATAAACGCACTAAATTAATTTCAACGATTCACGATGTCATGTATTTGAAAGACAGCACTGAGATGGCGGAGTCTCCGTCCCTGTATCAAAGGGCAGGCAGAGTTTACAGAAAAGCGATAGTTACAAGGTCTGCCAAACGTCTGGCCATGGCGATAACGGTTTCAAAGTATTCTAAAAATGATATCCGGAAGCACATCACCGGATTGCGAAATGAAGATATAAGAATAACATACGAAGCGGCCGACGCCTGTTTCCGGACCGTGAGCAAGGCTGAAGCCGCTCAAAAGATAAAAAATCGATTTAAGATGACGGGTGATTACATCATGACATTAGGGGCGGTTGATCCACGCAAGAACACCGAGCTGGTGATAAGAGAATTTATTAATCTGAAGAAGGAGCTTAGCATTAAAGAAAAACTTCTGATTGCCGGGGTGCCTGACTGGAGACAAACCCGTTTGTTCAGGATCGCCCGGGACTCTAATTATTCAGATGATATTGCCTTTCTGGATTTTGTTTCAATGGAAGAATTGGTTCTTTTGTACAACGCCGCAAAGGTCTTTCTGTATCCTTCTCTCTATGAGGGTTTTGGGATTCCTCCCCTGGAAGCCATGGCCTGCGGCGTGCCTGTTATTACATCCAACACAACATCAATACCTGAAGTAGTCGGCGATGCCGCTTTACTGATAGATCCAACGGATGGCCAGGCCTTGAGATGCACGTTAGTCAAGCTGCTGGGTGATAAAGCGCTGCGTGAGGAACTGGCAGACCGCGGCGTCAGACAGGCGCATAAGTTTTCCTGGCGAAAGATGGCCGAAGAGACCCTTAAAACCTATGAAGAAGTTTATCGGGTTCATTAAATGAACATCCTTTTCATTACGCCCCGTTTCCCCTATCCCCCGTTGAAAGGTGATCAGGCTGTTGCCTATCACCGGCTAAGGCTCATCAGCCGGGATCATCGGATAACCCTGCTTACATTCTATCAGTCGGATAAAGAACTGGTATATGCGAATAAGCTGAAACCATTTTGCGCGGAAATCATACCGGTGAAGCTTTCCCGACATAGATCGGTCATTAATATGTTCGGAGGAATATTTTCATCTGCTCCTTTTCAGGTATCGTATTTTCACTCTGAACGATTTGAAAAGGAAGTTCGGCGCCTGTTAGATACAGGCGGAGGCTTCGATGTTGTCCATACTTATATGCTGAGAATGGCCCAATATACGGAAAACATCAATGTGCCGAAGATACTGGACCTGATTGATTCCATGCAGCTGAATTTTGAAAGAAGGGTCGCTCAGGAAAGATATCCATTGAAATGGATTTTCAATATGGAATTAAAAAGGCTCAGGCGGTGTGAAAATGAGATCGCAAGCAAATATGGTTTCTCCATCGTCGTTTCCGATAAAGACAAAGAATGTATTCATTCGAATAATGTTGTCAGCATTCCGCTGGGTGTCGATACAGAAGAATTCAGGCCTTATGGAAGCCTGCCGCAAAACAGGGCAATCGTTTTCTCTGGCAATATGGGTTACTTTCCCAATGAGAATGCCATTCTCTGGTTCCATGAACAATGCCTGGACAAGATCAGAAAGTCAGTGCCTGATGTGCGCCTGCTGATTGTCGGAAACAACCCCGGACCCAGGCTGAAAGCATTAAATAATGGAAATTCGGTGATCGTTACCGGATACGTTGATTCCATAGCAGGTGCGTTAAGTGAAGCGCAGATTGCGATTGCCCCGATGCAGGCTGGTTCCGGAATGCAATTTAAGATTCTGGAAACAATGGCCTGTGGTTTACCGGTTGTTGCGACGACCCTCGGGTTGGGGACTATCGCTGCCGTAAATGGGGAGAGTATTGTGGTAGCGGACTCTCCTGAACAATTTGCCGAAGCATGTATAACCCTGCTTAAGAACTATCCGGTTGCCGAAGAGGTGGGACGCAATGCCAGGCAGTTGGTAGTGGAGAAATATAGCTGGGAGCGCAATATTGCTAGCGTAAATGAAATCTATTCAATAATTACTTAGGATGCACTGCAATCTCAGATCAGACATTCCGCAAGATCTGCCGCTTTTCCGCAAAACACACATAAAAAACGTATCCCTTCCGAAACATCATTGCCGCATAAAGGAATAACCCATGAAAAAGGCACTCATCACGGGTATTACAGGGCAAGATGGAACTTATCTATCCAGGTTCCTGCTTGACAAAGGATATCAGATCTACGGTCTGGTAACGGACTTTGATCGATCTCATCTGGAGAATCTGAAGACGCTCGGAATCGAAGACCAGGTTAATCTCCTGCCGGGTAATCTGTTGAATTTGCCCAAAGTAAGTGAATTGCTTGACTGGCTTGACCCCGATGAGATCTATCATCTGGCGGCACAGAGTTCCGTTTCCCGCTCTTTTCAAGATCCGCTGGACACCGTTACATTCAATATCCAGAGTACCCAACATCTGCTGGAAGCGATGAGGACTTTAAAACTGTCCGCACGATTCTACCAGGCATCTTCCAGTGAGATGTTCGGACGTGTTAAAACCCTGCCGGTCGTTGAAGACTGCGTGTTGTATCCTGTCAGCCCATACGCAATCTCCAAGGCGGCAAGTCATTGGCTGGCCATAAATTACCGCGAGGCCTATGGTTTGTTTTGCTGCTGCGGTATTCTGTTCAATCACGAGTCTTTTCTCAGACCATCGAATTTTGTAACAAAGAAAATTGTTTCAACGGCGGTGCGGATTGCACAAGGGGCCAGGGAGAAACTATCCCTGGGCAATGTTGATGTCAAGCGGGACTGGGGTTATGCGCCGGAATATGTCAAGTCCATGTGGCTGATGCTGCAACAGGATAGACCCGACGAATACGTTATCGCAACCAACGAGGTCCATAGTCTCAGAGAATTTGCTGCGGCGTCATTCGGATATTTCGGCTTGAACTGGGAGGAGCACACGATAATCGATCAAGAACTTTTCCGCCCATCCGATATCGCTGCGATTTATGGAAATCCAGCCAAGGCCAAGACAAAACTTGGCTGGATGTATGATCTGACTTTTGATGAACTGGTTCGCCGCCTTGTTGAGGAAGAATTGGAACATCAAAATACCAATGGTGAAGCGCTCGTCATGAAGCTCTGAGTATTCTGATATGTTTGACGAAACTGTTTCATGAACCCTTTCATGCGTAATCAAAATATCATCGTCCCTAACCGGATTTCTGATTCTTAAATGATAAAAACTGCTTCACAAAATCGACTTATTTTGCTGGCAGGCGATATCGTCCTGATCGCGGCCTCAGTTTATCTGGGGCCCATCCTGCGTTTTGGAATACTGCTTGACCCAGCGGCAATCATCGATATTTCCGATATTATTACCATTGTATTGTATATTCTCATTCTTTATATATTTGACTTTTATAACCTGGAAAAGAGAACGGGCAAAAGCAGTTTCACCTTACGGTTTGCTTTAGCTGTCATCACGATTAATATGATCAATGTTTCTCTTTTTTACATTCTTCATATCCGGCCATACGGCAGTGGTATTCTTGCGATCAGCGGTTCCTTCGCTTTTCTTTTCCTGCTCACTTGGCGCTTTGCTTTTATGTATTTTCTGGATACGAGAAAACCCCTGAAGGTATTAATTCTGGGCGCCGGCAAATCCGGAAAATCGCTATGTCATGTGCTGCAATCGCGGTCTGATTTTAAGATGGCAGGTTTTGTGGATGATGATCCTGAGAAGCGTGATTTGCAAATAGGGGATTACGCCGTCCTCGGCAATACGTGTGATTTGAAAGAGCTAGTCATAAGACATAAAATTGATTTAGTCATAGTTGCCGCGACGAAGAAAAGATCAATTGAATTTTTTCAAAAACTGGTCGAAGTGAAATTCAGCGGCGTAAATGTATATGAAATGCCCACTTTTTATGAGGAATATTTTGAAGTTATTCCTGTCCTGCATACGACTAATATGTGGCTGGGGTTTGCCGATATTTCCGGCGTCGAACGAAATATCTATAATACGAAACTAAAAAAATTATTTGATAAAGCGATGGCGATTATCCTCCTGGTTATCGCCTTCCCTGTTATGCTCTTGACGGTACTGTTAGTGAAATTGGAATCCGATGGACCTGTCTTTTATTACCAGAACCGCGTCGGTTGGGATGAAAAAATATTCAAGGTAATCAAATTTCGCTCCATGAAGATTAATGCGGAAGCAAACGGCGCCGTGTGGGCACAGGAAAATGACCCTCGTGTCACTCGGGTAGGGAAGATTATTCGGTTGTTGCGCATTGATGAACTTCCTCAGCTTTGGAATGTGTTAAAAGGCGACATGAGTTTCGTCGGCCCCCGGCCCGAAAGACCGGAGTTTGTGGAAAGCCTGAAGAAAGAAATTCCTTTTTACAGTTTACGCCATTCCATCAGGCCGGGCATTACCGGATGGGCTCAGGTCAATTATCCTTACGGCGCTACGGTCAAAGACGCGCTGGCCAAGCTGGAATATGATCTCTATTATATCAAGAACGTCATATTGCCCCTGGATTTGATTATCATTGCAAGGACAGTAAGAACCGTGTTATTCGGCAAAGGTGCAAGATGAACTTTCTTCCGGAGCGGGATGCCGGATGGGTGGGTGTTAAACGGGATATATGCCGGACTAAATGGTGGCAAAAATCAACCTGCGAAAAGGATTGAGTATAAAAAGCAAATGATGAAAGGTGAAAAAATGTCTCCGTATAAAACTGTCATCGCTATATTGCTGTCAGCCTTATTCTGGTCAACTTATGCTCCGGCTGACGATTCGGAAATCAGCAGATCCACATTGACTGGGTTAAAAGGCGTTTATGTTCTGGTAGAGAATATTCAACCTAATATCCAGAAATATGCTCAAAAAGCGGGACTGAGCACGGAACAGATAAAGAAAAATATCGAAAAAAAACTCTTTGCGGCGGGGATCAGAACACTTTCACGCGATGAATGGCTAAAATTGGCGGGAAGGCCTGTCCTTTATGTCAACATCAATACGCATGAAACGGAAAAATACTGGTATGCCTATGATATCAAGTGTGAGTTTCGGCAAATCGTATCGCTCGAGGTCAATCCGAAAGTTAAAACGCTGGCGAACACCTGGTCCGTCAATATTACAGGAATGACCAATATCGGTAATCTGCATCTTATCAAGAAAGACGCGGATGTGCTGCTGGAGCGGTTCATCCAGGCGCACCGGTCGGTCAACAGACGTAAGTAAGGGCCGAAACACTCTTTGCTTTCTACTTGTTTTAAAAACAAAAAGGGGAACGGCTTCTGACATCCATAGATAAGCGCAGAATCGCTCCTGCTGTCTGTCTGTTCTTTCTTTTTATGACGATGACACAGGTAAGTCTTGTTTATGCCGGTGACGATCCATTTACCGGACCTTCTAACTGGGGAGGAACGGGACTTATGGAGACTCCGTCGGCACGGGTCATGCCGGAAGCCAGGTTCAGAGCCGGTTTTACAACAGTCAAACCCTATAATTACTATTACGGCGCTATCAGTCCTGTTCAAGGGTTGGAGTTTGACGGAAAAATTACAGAAGTTATGGATTTACCGTCTCTAACGCCGGCATATGGAAATTACAAGGATAAGAGTCTGGGCATGAAATGGCAGTTTCTTCCCGAAGGTAAATGGTGGCCGGCACTCGCTCTGGGCATTATGGACCCGTTTGGAACCAGGGTTTATCCTTCACAGTATATCGCGGCAAGTAAGCAGTTTTATCCGTTTGATGTTTCCGTTGGTTTCGGCAATGGACGCTATGGGAAAGAACCGCTGCCCTCATCGGGAGAAAGTTTTAAAATGGAGATGCTGACGGACAATTCTTCATGGCGGAAAGACGGACAATTTTTTGCAGGGATTCAGTTTGCCGCCACGGACTGGTTGATGCTTATGGCGGAATACAGTCCGATACGCTATGAGCGGCAGACGACGGATCCCGCCCAGAAGAAATATTTCCCGGCAGGTGTGCCTTCCCCTTTCAATTTCGGCATCCGGCTGAAACCATGGAGTTGGCTGGAAGCCGATCTAAGCTGGCAGCGCGGTGAACAGTTTGCAATCAATGTTTCCATGTCGGTTGATTTCAGCCATCCTTTTATTCCCATCTACGATCATCCATACCGTGAGCGAACAGAAATCGTAAAGAGTCCATTGGAGTATCGCATCGCCAATGCACTTTATGAATCCGGATTCAGCAATATTGCGATTCAGAAGCATGACGACGAATTGCGGATTGAAGCCGGCAACAACAAGTATTATTACAACATGAAGGCCGTCGGAGTGGCACTGGCGGCCGTCAATCAGATCATTTCGAAAACCCCCGCGGCTGACTTCCGAAGAATTCGCCTCGTTCTGACCGACAACAGGATCCCGGTTCTGGCGTTTGAAGCGGATGTTGCCGACGTGCGGGCCTATTACAGTGAAAATATGAACACCCATGAATTTCTTTATCTGTCGGAGATCAAAACCGAAGATTTAAAAAGTCTTGGTGTTGAAAAGCTGCACCAGCGGTATATTGATTATATGTTGAAGCCTGATTTCAAATTGTTTGTCAATGACCCTTCGGGTTTCTTCAGTTATCGGCTGGGCTTGTCCGGCGAGGTTTTGTTTACACCCTGGAAGGGGGGGACTCTGGTGGCAGGATTGTTATGGTATCCTGTCAACACCATCTCGTCGTCCAATACACCGACATCAACGCCGGTGAGAACGGATATTGTTCTCTATCAGCAGCAGACACTGGAAATGGGCTCATTGCTGTTCAACCAGATTCATAAATTCCCGCGTGATATTTACGGCAGAGCTTCGTTCGGCTATCTGGAAGAGCAATATGCGGGCGTCGACTGGGAAGTGGCAAAACCCTTATTTGACGGGAGATTCTTCATCGGGCTTTCCGGAAGCGTCGTAAAAAAGCGGGAGCCGAACAATATTTCCGGATTAAAAAAAGACGATTGGAAAGATCATTATGCCACGGGGTTTTTCAATATCCGGCTGAACATCCCTGAAGCGGAAATTAACGTCGATCTGAAAAACGGTCAGTTTCTGGCGGGTGATCGGGGAACCGTCATAACGGTTTCCAAGAATTTCAACGGGATCATCCTTTCAGCCTGGTACAGTATTACGGACACGTCTGTTTTCAATGATCCGGTTAATATGGGTTATCATGATAAAGGAATCGCACTCAGCATCCCTCTCCGGGCCTTCCTGGGCAAGGATTCCAAAACATCGTATAAAACGTCGGTTGCTCCCTGGACGCGGGATGTGGCCCAGGACATCGGGCACTTCAGCAATCTTTTCGATTTCATCGGAAGAAACGCCAGGGTCTATACCGACAAAGACAAGGGAATGATTCAATAGATCCTTTGCACTGTTTGAATGACTTGGCGTAACCTTTGCGACCGGAGTAATTACAGTGACCTTAAGTACCTTCAGGTTATCAGGTTATTAGATTATCCGTTTGCCCGGTTATTATCGGTATTAACAATCATCAATCTTGGAGAATAAATCATGTCAGAAAAAACAAAACAGATGCGGGACTGTTCCTGTGATTACGAGCCGGATCATGATGGGATAGACTTTTACCACTGTGGGCAGGTCATCTGGAAGCGTCGTAAAATGATCGGCTCTATGATGGTCGCAGCCGTCGTTACGATGATCATCCTGTCTTTTTTGATGACGGACATCTACCAGGCCAAAGCGGTCATTAGTCCCGTAACGGGCAGGGATAGCGGAACTAATACTGCAGGGTTGTCGGCACTGGCCCAGCAACTGGGAGGCTTTCCGGGTGTGCCGTCATCCTCACAAGCGAATGCCTCGGAGATTGTAAGCCTGCTTAATTCCAATATTCTCAGACGGAAGATCATCGAGCAGTACAATCTCATGCCACTATTGTTTTACGGGCAATGGGATCAAGAACGGCGGATCTGGAAGCAGGAATACAGCGTTCTGGGAATGAAACCTTTTAAATTCATCAAGATTCCCGATATCTGGGATGCCTTACGGCTGCTGGAAGAGAACGTTAAAATCAACCGGAATATTAAAGACAATACCATTACGGTTACCGTCGATTTCCATGACCCGAAGCTTGCGGCTCTGATTGCGGATTACTACCTTGTAACGCTGACCAATTATATGAGTAGTGAGGTCAAACGTGTTGCGGCAACCAATCGCCAATACCTCGAAGAGCAGTTGGGAAGCACGACGGATCCGTTTATCAAGCAGAAAACGTATAACTTGATCGCCCAGCAGATCGAGAACGGGATGATGGCGGAGGTTAAGGAAAACTTTGCTTTCAAAATCATTGATCCGCCTATGATGCCGGATAAAAAGATCAAACCGCGACGAAGCGTAATTGCATTACTTTCGCTTGTTATTTCTCTGCTCAGCGGCATCGGTATCGCGCTATTTCTGGAATATTACGAAAAATTAAAAAAGAATAATGGGGAGGTTGTAAAATGAGAAAAGGACTCATTAGTCTCGGTCTTACCACACTATTTATTTCAGTCATGACGTTCACGGTCATTGCACCGGAAATATTTGCGCAGGGTAGTACGCCGATGACCAATATTACGATACAGCCCATACCCGGGTTGGCTCAGGGCCAGAATATGCAGCAGATGAGCTCGCAACAAGCCGAAGCCTATCAGAGGCTTTCGCCGGCGCAGAAAGAAGCGATCCAGACCGAGCTTGTCAAATCAGGCGGACGGTTGAACGCGGAAGCCTTAAAATCCAACCCTGCTTTCAAAAAACTGACCCCGGAAGAGGTGGCCAAAGGGAAGCAGCTTTTAGAACAGAAAGAAAAGAATGACAGCCGGAAGGACCTGAATAAAAGAACATCGCCGGGCGTTGATCTGAAGATCAGTGGAGAGATGTCCAGGGAAAAAACATTTTTCGAACGTTCCCGCAGCGCGGGCAAATATCAGGATATTGCAATCGATCTCAAGCCGTTCGGATTTGATTTTTTTTCCGAGGCGGCCGTCCGGGTGGTGAGCGACCGAAAAGACGGGCCTGTTCCTCTGAAATACAGGATTGGACCGGGGGATGAAGTTAAACTGCTGCTTTGGGGGCGAATCAATGCCCAGCATGATCTTACCGTGGACCGCGACGGTAAAATAACCATCCCGCAGATCGGGCCGCTTTTTGTGGCCGGAATGACTTTTGAAGAGATGTCCAAACAAATCATCAAACAGTCGGAACAGGTGGTGGGGACCAATGTCGATATTTCCATGGGCTCCTTAAAGACGATTCCGGTTTTTGTACTGGGCGATGTTCGCCGCCCCGGCTCTTATACCATTGGCTCGTTTGCAACTATCACCGACGCTTTGCTGCTGGCCGGGGGACCTACGGAAATCGGTTCCATGCGGCATGTTCAGCTGAAACGCAAGGGCCAGCTTATCACGACCTTCGATCTGTATGACCTTTTATTAAAAGGGGATAAATCGAAAGACGTGACGCTGATGGCGGGCGATGTGGTCTTTGTTCCGGTAACGGAACTGATGGTGGGCATAGCCGGAAACGTCAGACGTCCGGCCATTTATGAACTCCGCGGCCGCCATGATCTGGAAAGCATCATCGAACTGGCCGGAGGTATTGTGCCTGCCGCCTATACCCAGCAGATCCAGGTGGAACGGATTATCAAAAGCGAACGGCAGGTTATTTTAGATATCAATGATAAAAATCTGGAGAAGGCGGCTGCCGTGAAACTTCAGGATGCCGATCTGATTAAAATTTTTTCCATTGTGGATACGAACGTCAATGTGGTCACGCTTCATGGCAATGTGAAGCGGCCGGGTAAATATGAAATCAAAGCGGGGATGAGGCTTTCGGATCTCATTAAGGATGCCGGTGAACTACTGCCGGAAACCAATCTGGAATACGCGCTGGTGAAAAGACTCAAACCACCGCAAATGACGAGCGAGCTGATCCCTTTCAATCTGAAAAAACTGCTTCAGAAGGATCCGGCCAGCAATATCGAATTACAGCCACAGGATCAGGTGTATGTTTTTAATCAATGGCAGTTCAAAGACAAACCTGCTGTTTTGATAGAAGGCGAAATCCGGGGCGATTGTCAGGTTGCACAGGATATGATTATGGATCAGAAAAAGGTCGATGCCGAGCTGGTCCTTCAGGACTTGAAAAGCATGGAGGATGATCTGCGAAAACAAGGGCTTTATAATCTTGCCAATGCTGCAAAAGCTATCGGTGAAGAGACTCAGAACAATGGCCGCACGCCTGCCGAAAGCGTACGGATTTTAAAAGGCGAACTGGCCCGAATGGGACGGCCGGATCTGGTTGACCGTCTGCAGAGCATGGAAAACAGGCTGAGAATCACCTGCAGTTTCGGCCTGGTGGGTAATATGCGCGTCAAGGATGTCATCTTAAGCGCCGGCGGACTGACCAACGACTCGTATCTGGAAAAAGGTGAGATTATTCGAACGTCTCCCGGGAGGGTTTATCAAACGCTGTATTTCAATATCGCGCGGGCCATGGAAGGAGATCCCGAGCACAATCTGGTCATGCAGGGCGAAGACCGCATCGTTATCCATTCCATCTGGGAGCAGGTCTATAAGAAAAGTGCGGTGATTGACGGTGAAGTTGCCAAGCCCGGAAGTTACCAGTATACGGAAGGGATGACCGTTCGCGATCTGGTATTCAAGGGCGGAAACATACTGGAATCGGCCTACGAAGATGAAGCGGAAATCTCTTCTATTGTTATTGAAAAAGGACAAAAAACGGCCAGGACGGACAGGCGGGTGATCAATTTAAGAAAAGCCCTGGAGGGCGATCCGGTAAGTAACGTGGTTTTACAACCTTATGATCGTTTGCTGGTGAAGAGAATCCCCGATTGGGGCGCCATGAAATTCGTTACAATTAGCGGAGAATTCAGGTTTCCGGGCCGTTATGCCGTGCACAAAGGAGAAAAACTTTCATCGCTGATTGAGCGGGCGGGAGGCTATACCCCCAATGCGTATCTGCGGGGATCAATGTTTATCCGGCAAAGCGTTAAAGAGCTTCAGCAGCAGAACCTTGAAGATATCGCCAAGAGAATGGAAAGAGAACTGCTGGTTTCCGGATCACAGGCGGTGTCCAAAGCTTTGTCCGCGGAGGAAATTAAAGCCAAAGAAGTAGAGATGGCGCAGAAACAGAAGTTTATCGAAGCCCTGAAAGCCCTGAAAGCCCAGGGAAGAATGACCATTCAACTGGCGAATGTTCGCCTGCTGAAAGGAAGCGAGTATGATATCGAACTGGAGGACGGCGACAGACTGCACATTCCTCAGAGAAACAATGTCGTTACCGTCATGGGCGCTGTGTTTTCCCAAGCCAGTTACATCTACAGCGATCAATGGAACTATCAGGATTACATAGGAATGGCCGGCGGGTATTCACGCTATGCCGATGAAGCATCGACCTTCGTTATCAAAGTGGACGGCAGTGCCCGAAAACTGGGAAGAGGGTTCCTGGAATGGAATGGCACCCGGTCCCGCTGGGAATTCACCGCGTTCGGTGAGAAAGTCAAAGATATTGAACCCGGCGATGTGATCATTGTGCCGGAACAGTTCGAGCGGATAGCCTGGCTTCGTGAGCTTCGCGACTTCACCCAGATTCTTATGAATACGGCTGTTGTGACCGCAGTAGTTCTAAAATTATTTTAGACAAGAATAAATCCAATGCTCAGTTTTTCCCTGATTTGAAAAAACCTGACAGCTTGTGCACTAAACCTTTTCGGAACACATCGTAAGAAATTTCGGAACCCTAAATAAGGACATCCCTGATTGAACATCTCATCCGTTATCTATATTTTGTATCCGAAGATCGGCAGCAAACCCAGTCCGGCCGATTCAACGGGAAACAGATGAATCAGGTGATTAATTGTCCGAGAAGGAGGGAGTGATGGAAAAAATAAAATGCAAGAAACGTTTGGTTATCTTGATTGTGTTTCTTTTTTTTGTGACATGGATTCCGCAGGCGAGTTATAGTCAGCCCGCAGCAGCAGGTGCAGGCGCCGGGGCAGCGCAGGGCGCAGGAGCAGGTGCAGGAGCAGGTGCAGGTGCAGGAGCCGGCACAGGCGCTGGTGCAGCAGGCGCTGGTGCAGCAGGAGCCGGTGCGGCAGGGGCAGGTGCGGCAGGGGCAGCAGCAGGAGCAGCGGGTATTGCCGGAATCGGAGCAGGAACGCTGGCAATTGGTGCAGCCGTTGCAGCAGCAGCGGCAGCAGCAGTTGCGGTGGCAGCGGGTTCCGGTTCTTCATCTACGTCAGGAACACCTGTGCAACATTAGAATCTTTTCACTTCTTCTGAAAAGATGATGCTGATTCTATGAGTATTGAACCTTGATACATTACAGGGTCATCGCAGCTTTATTTATCGTTCTGGCCTGTTTGTCACCCTCCGTATTGTATGCCGGCCAGCCTTCGGACATGGAAATCAATAACGTGTTGTCCGTATCGGAATCCCTGTTTCAGGCAATGAAGGAGAAACAATATCCAAAAGTCTGGACGAAGATTACGGAAAAGACCAAAGATAAGACCATTGATTCCACATACCGGGAACTGAAGAAATCCGGAAGCCCTACCCCGAGGGAAACAATCGAAGATGATTTCCGGCAGGGGGGAGCCATATCCAAAGCTTATTGGGATGGATATCTGTCGTTTTTCGATCCACGGCTGGTGCTGGAACACAGCAAATGGACCATCGGAATGATCGGGCGTGATAAAGCCGAAATCAACATCCATTTTAAAAAGTCCCCTCATCCGGCAGTCCTTCAATTATTCAGGGAAAATGAAATATGGAAAGTCGGACTGCACGAAACGTTCGGCGGCCGGAGTCTTCTGCTGTTTTAAGAAAACGATAAGCGGCGTGAAGCCGGTAAAGATTGGCGAAGACTTCCGGACGCGTTTAGCGACGTTTGATGCAATGATGGTGGGGCTGCTTTGGGCAGCTCTTTTTTTTTTAATATCGGCAAAGTACAAAACGTCTGAAAGCCTTTTGGAAGTTTGTCTTTAAGAAATATCGATGCCGTGAATAGGGGAATCCCTGATTGTTGAAGATATTGGAATCAAGTATTTTATCATCATGATGGATTAGAGTTTTTTATGAGGGGAATCCCCGGTGGGGGTGTGTGAAAACAAACAGGTAAAGCATTCATTGTTCAGGAAGAAAGGAGAAAACAATGTGTAAGAGAGATTTTAACATTTTGATGATCCTGATGATCATGGCCGTAATTCCATGGGGAATTGGCGTACGTGATGCTCAGGCGCTCAATACGGGGGCTAACGGGTATTATATTCCGGATTATTTTACGACCCCCAACTGGGCGAATAGTCCGCCGCTGGCAAAATTTGTCGACGGCCTGCCGGGAATTTGCGGGGCAACCCCCGGAGCGAATACAATCGGACAATGCATTCCCATTGCCGTCCCCGATAGGGATACCTATGCCGGATCCGATTACTATGAAATCGAACTTGTTCAGTACCGTGAACGGATGCATACGGCCTTTGATGCCGTGAACAACCTTGACAAAACGCTTGCCACGGCCGGTGGCACGAAACTGCAGGGTTATCGGCAGACAAATGGCGGTGCAGGCTTGCTGACACCCCATTATCTCGGTCCGATCATCATTGCCAAGAAGTATGATCCCAACTATGCGCCGGATGCGCCATTGCCCGGCGGTGGAACGAATGGCCGGCCGGTGCGTATCAAGTTCACCAACAGTCTGCCTGCCGGTGACCTCTTTCTCCCTGTCGATACCACCATTATGGGGTCAGGGGCATTCAACGTCAATTATAACCCGGACACCAAGGCTCTTCTGGAAGTGCCCCTTTCCGGTAATTTTTCCCAGAAGCGCGGTTCTCTCCATCTTCATGGCGGTAGAACGCCTTGGATCAGCGACGGAACCGCTCACCAGTGGACGGCTCCGGTAGGCGCGGCTACAACATACCCCAAGGGTGTCAGCGTGGGCTATGTGCCCGATATGTGGTTTGACGCAACAACAGGCGCGACGATTGATGCCTGCAAACTCCAGACGACTTGCCAGGTAGCCAATGCCACCAACAATCCGGGCGCGGGAAAACTGACGTATTATTATACCAACCAGCAAAGCTCGCGGCTGATGTTTTATCATGACCATGCCTGGGGCATTACGCGCCTCAATGTCTATGCCGGAGAAGCCGCCGGTTATCTGATTACGGATCCGACGGAAGAAGCGGCCATCACGGCGGGGCTCCTTCCCAATATCTGCCCCGGCGGCGGTGCAGCTGAATGTGCATATCGTTATGGAATCCCTCTGGTCATTCAGGATAAAACCTTTGTCAATGCCTCGCTGGGCGGCGACGCAACCGTCTATACGATGGCAACCGATCCGACCTGGGCATGGGGCTCCGTACCGGGGCAGCCGACCGGAACAGCCACAACAGGCGACCTCTGGTGGCCGCATGTTTACATGCCTGCCCAGAACCCTTTCAATCCGAACCTGAGCGGTGTTAATGACATGGGACGCTGGCACTATGGTCCGTGGTTTTTCCCGTCAACCCCGACTTGCGGATCGACGCCCGATGCCACACCGCCCTGGTGTATCACCAATGGGCCGGTAACCAATCCGTATGCCAACGGTACCACGCAGCCTCCGCAAATGCCCGGAACACCTAACCCGTCCTGGGGCGCGGAAGCTTTCCTGGATACCATGCTGGTTAACGGGACAGCTTATCCAACCATTACCCTGGCACCGGGTCAGTACCGTTTCCGTATTTTGAATGCCTCTCATGACCGGTTCCTGAACCTGCAGCTTTACCGAGCGACGACGGGGATCGTTTCCGGATTTTCCGGTCTTTCCGGCGGCAGCGGCTATACTTCGGCTCCCGCAGTGACCATTACCGGCGACGGTACGGGCGCTACGGCAGTGGCCACAATTTTGGGTGGAGCGGTAAACGATATCACGATAACCACAGTCGGCAGCGGGTATACAACGGCTAACATAACCATCGCTCCCCCCGCATCAGGCGTACAGGCGACGGCAACTGCAGTTGTTTACACCGCGGCCCCGACAGAAGTCGGCATGGTTCCGGCTGCTCAGTCTCCCGGCTTTCCGGATACCTGGCCTAAAGACGGCCGGGAAGGCGGCGTTCCCGATCCGGCAATGCGCGGACCTGCATTCCTGCAAATCGGCACCGAAGGCGGGTTTTTGCCAAAGCCCACCGTGCTGAATAATCAACCTGTACAGTGGAATCTCGATCCGACAATGTTTAATGTCGGCAACGTCCTCCCGCAGAGAGACGGCGGTGGAACGCTGATTCTGGGTCCCGCGGAAAGAGCCGATGTTATTGTTGACCTGACCAGTTTTGCCGGCCGGACGCTCATTCTTTACAATGATGCTCCGACGGCATTTCCGGCGCTGGATCCTCACTATGATTACTACACCGGCGCGCCCGACCGCAGAGATATCGGCGGTTACAAGCCCATTCCGCCCGGTGTTGGCCCCAATATCCGAACGGTGATGCAGATTGTCGTATCGGGAACTCCGACGACGGTGGTTCCCGACGGTTACAACGCCGGTACCTTGTCTGCTCTGGAAACGGCATTTGCCGGATCGACCGGTATTTTCCAGAAGTCTCAAGATCCAATCATCGTGGGTCAGACGGCTTATAACACGACCTATGCAACAACATTCCCGGCAACGTGGCCCAATTGGGGTTTATCGCGGATTTCCGATGGTTCGATAAGCTTCCAGAAGGTGGATGGGACGGTTATGAGCAACTTTGTCATGAAAGCGAAAGCCATTCATGATGAAATGGGCGCCACTTTTGACGATTACGGACGCATGAGCGCCAAACTGGGATTGGAATTGCCATTCACCAATGCCGCGATCGCCAACTTCATACTCCAGAATTTTGTCGATCCCGCAACGGAAAAAGTAAAACCGGGTGAGATTCAAATTTGGAGGATTACGCATAACGGCGTGGACACGCACCCCATTCACTTCCATCTCTTCGACGTGCAGGTGCTGAACCGTGTCGGCTGGGACGGCTTCATTCGCCTGCCTGATGACAATGAACTGGGCTGGAAAGACACGGTCCGGATGAATCCTCTCGAAGATACGATTGTCGCTTTGAGACCGGTTCAACCCCAGGTTCCTTTTACGCTTCCCAATAGTATCAGGCCGCTGCATCCGGCGATGCCGCTGGGTTCGACGGAAGGCTTCTCGTCAATGGATCCGGCAACCGGAGATCAATGGGCCACGCCTCAAACCAACCAGATGGTCAACTTCGGTCATGAGTATACATGGCACTGTCATATTTTAAGCCATGAAGAAAACGACATGATGCGTCCGATAGTATTGAATGTTGATCAGCTGCTTTATGCAGTCTTGGGATCCAGCCTCTGGCAGTGGGATATGGGCAGCTGGACTCAGATTAATG